>NZ_JBALWD010000048.1:0-22843 GCF_036960985.1 Sneathiella sp.
GACACCGTTCTTGCCGTCACGCCAGAAGACGTGAAAGAGCAAATGCCTTCCCCAGCTTCTGCTGTCCCGATCGTGCCGCCAGTGCCGCTTTCTGTTGCGCCGAAAGCTTTGCCGGTTACTCCAAACGATGAAGAAGTGCCGGCACTTCCAGCGGCGACACCAATTGGTTTGCAGTGGAAGGGTAAGAAACCGAACTTTACGCAGAATCTCGAGCAGGCAAGAGCCGTTCATACGCAGGATCTAACAGAAGCACAATTAACTTCCGTATTCAAAAGTTTCCGGCTTACAAATGAAGCCGCAGTAACGGCACCACAAGCAGCCGCAGCTTATGAAAAAGCGGCTACGGTACAAACGAGAATGAGCCCAACTGTGGCCATGGCTTCTAGACCTTCTGGCGTAGCAGAAACCTATCCGGAATCGGACATATCTCGCTAACAAGATGACATCAGAAAACAGGTGGACTATTCTAATCCCATGGATATTCAAGTGCGTTTGGTCAATGGCTCACGAGGCAAACTGATTTACGGTTCCCTCGCATTTGATTGCGCCCTGGGAAAAGCCGGGATAACGAAAGAAAAGCGCGAAGGCGACCATGCGACGCCTGCGGGACGGTTTCTTTTACGTTGGTTATTTTATCGCGCTGACAAAACACCAAATATTCAATCCTTGCTACCTCAGCAGAAGATCTCCACATTTGATGGCTGGTGCGATGCATCTGGCCACGAAAATTATAATCGATATGTCAGGCTGCCATTTGAGCATAGTCACGAAAAGCTCTGGCGAGACGACGACCTCTACGATTTGGTAGTTGTTCTGGGGCAGAATGATAGCCCCGTGGTTGCCGGTGCCGGGAGTTGTATCTTTATACATATCACACGTGGTCAATATGAACCAACGGAAGGATGTGTCGCGCTCAAAAAGGCCGACATGATCGAATTGTTAGCCGAACTTGATCCGGAATGCTGGATTGCGATTACGCCGGCCGACTAATCTGAGCGCACCCCAAAAATGGCTGTACCCACCCGTACAGATGTCGCTCCAAATTGAATTCCTGTCTCATAATCTGCACTCATTCCCATGCTTAGTTTTGCCAGACCGTGGCGCGCTGCAATTTTTGCCAGCAGCGCGAAATGCGGTGCCGGTTGTTCGGAAACCGGTGGAATACACATCAATCCAATCACATTGAGTTTAAGCTCAGTAAGGCAAGTTGTGATAAACATATCAGCATCTTCCGGGAAAACTCCAGCTTTCTGCGCTTCTTTGCCTGTATTCACTTGTATATAAACAGGCAGCCGCCGATCAAGCGCGCGCATTTCTTTTGCTAGTACTTTTGCGAGTTTCATTCGGTCGACTGTTTGAATACAGTCAAACAGGGCGATCGCTTCTTTTGCCTTGTTGGTTTGTAACGGACCAATCAGATGGATTTCTACACCGTCAAACTCTGATTTGAGCGGCGGCCACTTTCCCTCTGCTTCTTGCACGCGATTTTCACCAAATATGCGATGGCCCGCCACCAAAGCAGCGCGAACCTGTTCAACGGACTGCCTTTTGCTAACCGCAATAAGATCAATATCGCCAGCTTTCCGGGCCCATTTCAGCGCTGCTTTGGTAATTCTAGTTTGCACCTCATTCAGATTGAGAGAAATATCCTTGTTTGATGACTGATTTTCTTGGGACATATTCATTCCGGTCAGAAATTTATGGATCAGCAGATTAACACCGACAGGCGTGTGGCTCAAACGCCGAATTTTGATATAATTCCTAAACGATGCCGCGACATACCAAGATCTGTCATTTTAGCCGCCTATCGGTCGTATTTATTACAAAATGGACGTATTAGGTGTAGGAAAATTGTGGATTAGGCCTTCTTGTGGTTTTTTGGCAGATACCCATACGCTGCCATCATATCCGAATGAGCATCAACAATCCTGTCAATTTGTTCTGGATTAAGAACCGTTTTCCATTGTCCGGCCTTTCCAACCCTAAAAAACTTTTCTGTCTTATCCGACCGTTCATTAAAGCCGCTGTCTTTCTCTTGCTTTTGCAATGCCGCAAAAGAGGAAAACTTGATCGCTCGCCGTAATCGTTGCTTAGGCGGATTCAATCCAAGAAATTTTGCCACTCCGCCAAATGTCTTCTCCGGCTTGAAGAGCATATCTTCATATCGCAGGGTATGGCACATGGACTTATCCATGAGTTCCCAGCTCTTCACATGATCAGACCAAGATCCTAAATGATCCTGAACTTTTTGATCGGTCTCCGCGCTAAACGCCTCCGGGTTATTCAGCATTTCAATCCCATCATCCAAAGCCAGCCCATAGTGATCCGAAAGCGAGATCACCACATCCAACGGATTTCTAACGATATATATGGCGCCTGCTGTCAAACCTGGCGTGATCAGTGGCACATTAAGCACCCTGCCAAGATAATTATGGGTTTTGACGAAGACGGAATCAGGACGAGATCTCGCATAGGCCTCCTGAACCTTCGGAATGAGAGCAGCAGCCTCCTCAGACGTAAAGCTTTCATATGGTTTACCGGAAACATTTTCGTACCAGGCTTTATTGCCGTCCCCAATGGTGAATTTCGCCAACTCATTCAAATCTGCCGGTTGCTCGGCATTGATCAATAAATTGTGCAGAAATGTCCGAATCCATGTATTTCCGGATTTGGGGTAGGAGGCCAGCCAAATTATACCACCCATTGAGTTTGCTCCGAAAATAACAGGTTGATTCTATTTGGGAAGATAACCAAATTCCTTCATCTTGTCGTGATGGCAAGTGACAATTCGATCAACCTGACTGTCAGATAATATCTCTTTCCATTGGCCCGCTTTTCCGACACGAAAAAACCGATCGTTATCGTTGGGTCTTTCCCTAAACCCTTTTTCCAGCTCTTGCCTTTTCAGAGTGTCAAACGAGGAAAATTTGATAGCTTTGATCAAGCGCTTCTTAGAGGGCTTTAATCCCAAATATGTAGTTATCTGGCCAAATGTTTTTTTCGGAAATTTCAGCATATCTTCATAGCGCACGGTCACCATTTGCGATTTGCCTAATTGTGCCCACGACATCACATGACTGGACCATGATCCATAAATCTGATCAACAGTTTTATCTCCTTTGATCAACACTGTCCTAGGATCATTTAGCATTGTTATTGCGTTATCCATATTAGCGTCATAATGTCGCGCAAGAGAAATCACTACATCCAAAGGATTTCTGACAATATAAATAGCGCCTGCTGTATAATTGAGGGATATGAGAGGGGTATCATACAGAGACCCGATTGCACTGTGGGTTTTAACGAAAACGGATCCAGGGCGAGTTTTTGTAAAGGCTTCGTGAACTCTCGGCGTGAGCTCCGCTATTTCCTTGGGGGTAAAGCTTTCAAATGATTTTCCGCTGACACGCTCGTACCATTTCTTGCTTCCATCTGCCAAGGTCACTTTTCCAATGGCGTTTATATCGGTGGGTGTATCGGGGTCCAGCAAAAAGTTGTGCAAAAACGTCCGTGTCCAGGTATTTCCGGATTTAGGATAGGATGCCAGCCAGATAATTCCGCCCATATTATTTACCCAAGATTGAAAAATCGGCGCCTATTTGGGAAGATAACCAAACTGCTTCATCGTATCATAATGATATTTAACGATTTTATCGACCTGTTTATCGGTCAGAACGTCTTTCCATTGTCCTGATTTGCCGACTCGAAAAAATCTATCATTCTTTTTGGACTGTTCATTAAACCCTTTTTCTTCTTCCTGTTTTTGCACATTTTTAAAAGAGGAAAACTCAATGGCCCGAGCCAACCTTTCCTCCGGCGGGTTTAATCCTAAAAAACGCGCTAAACCGCCGAACGTTTCCTCAGGTTTGTCCAGCATATCTTCGTATCTCATAAGATGGAAATGTCGCTGGCTGAACGGAAGCCATGATGTAACATGGCTAGACCACGATCCCAACAATTGTTCAATTAAGTCTGCTTTGCCCGATTGCACTTTTGCACCAGACCCCGTCTTCCCTTTAGGATTATTCAGTAATCTTATTCCGCCGTCTAAGTCCAAGCCGAAATGATCGGCCAAAGAAATAACCACATCAAGAGGATTTCGAACCATATAAACCGCGCCGGCAGTATATTTCATGGTGATAAGCGGCGTTCCGTAAACATTTCCAAAAGCCGTATGTGTTTTAACAAATACAGAATCACTACGGGATCGTGCCATTAGTTCATGCACTTTCGGCGTCAACTTCGCTAATTCTCGTCCAGAAATCTCCGTAATGGGTTTCCCGGCTGCACGCTCATACGAAGACACATTTGCGTCGCCAACTGTACTGGATTTCAACAAATTAATGTCTATTGGTTTATCTGGATTTTGGAAAAGATTGAGTAAAAACGTTCGCGTCCAGGTATTTCCGGACTTAGGGTAAGATGCTAACCAGATGATGCCGCCCATGTTTATTTTTCCGTTTTAGTGATCTTACGGCAATCTAATTTATGCGCGGAAACTGCGCAATAAAAAAGGAGGGCAATTTCTTGCCCTCCTAATATTTAGCTTTCCCTCAAATTAGAAGGAGAGCGCTGTACCTACGAAGTAGATGGTAGAATCGCCATCAATAGCGGTGCCAGATCCATTCTGAACACCGTCATTTTTATAAAATTCTACACCACCGAAGGCTGTGATACCTGGTCCGAGCGTATATTGACCGCCAACAACCCAGTTTTCAAGTGTCCGGTCGCTTCCACCGGATACGTCCTGTGTCTGATCGGAATATTGTACGCCAACGGCCCATGGGCCCATGCCGTATTTAACACCAGCTGACCAAGTCTTTCTGTCAGCGTCTTTAACGCCACCAACATCCTGCTGTTGCCGATAGCCACCACCAACAGTGAAGCCAGCGAAGCCAACTTGTGCACCGAGAGTATATTCTGACTCATCTTCAGCAGCACTAGACTTTGTGTAAGACACGCCGTCAGTGTTGTTCAGAGTGACTTCACCATCCGTCGCAGTTGTTGTAAGAAATGCGCCCGTGTAAGTCTGAGTATCTCCGATTTCTACGAGGTTATAACCACCAGAAACAGCAAGATCAACACCACCGAATTTATTCACATAGTTGACTGCGAGTGAGTAACCGCGATCTTTACCGCCTTCAATCTGTGTTGGAGAGTACGCAGAATGCTGACCAGTTTCAGAAGACGCATCAGGAACATATGAAGCACCAAGCTGGAAGCCAGCAAAACGAGGTGTGAAATATGTGATCTTGTCAGAATCGGAGAACATTGTGCCACGTGTGGAGTTTGTCACGCCGATAGGATAGATGTTTGGTGAGTCAGCTGAGTACATTGGCACTGGTGACGGCGCATCATAATGCATCAGGTAATTAGCACTATCTTCAGAACCGAGCAATACACGACCAAAAGAACCTTGAACGTAAACAAATGTTTCGTCGATCTGGTCATTTGCCTGATAAGCTTCCAACTGAACGTTGACGCCGAATTTAATGCCATTATCCAAAACTGTTGAACCAGTGAAATGAATTTCACCTTCTTGTGTCACACGATCGGAAGTACGGTCCAGCAAGTTATTGCCGGCAGTAGAACCTTTATCGTTATCGTAGTCAGCAATGTAATATGTAGACTGCATGTAGCCAGTTACACCGAGTTTGATTTTATCTGCTGCGGAAGCGTTTCCGACAGCAAGTGCACTAACAGCGACAAGTGCTGTTGTACCCAAGATTGCTTTTTTCATTTTGTCTCCCCTCTGCTTAAAGAATAAGCTAGAGAACTAAGTTTAATTACAGACGCGGGATACTAAGACCCCTTAGCCAAGAGCGAGTAAAGAAGGTTAACAGCCCTTTGGTCAAGCGGTAGGCGCCCCAGATTTCCTCAAAAAAACCCGACTGTGCTCAAAAAGCCACAATTGACCGCTAGCCTTCTTACAATGGCGTCTTCACGGGGCCGGGCGGTGCGCGCCTTAATCTAGTCTGCCAGGCGCATGTTTATTTGTGCTTTCCCCTGTTGTGGCGGCCTAAAACCTAGAGTAAAGTGCCCTCCTTGATTTCAACTTAATCTTTAGGCTATGTACCAAGGTTATAAAAGTATTCAGAGGTATATTGATGGCACGACGTAACTCCTTGTATTCCGCTTTTTCAGGAATCGCACTTAGCCTTCTGCTTATGGGCTGTGACGCCAACTTGGGGACGGAGTCTGCATTTCCTGAATCTACTCGCGGAGTTGTCTATCAAGACGGTAATGCGCCAGACGAAACAATTTTTGGTAAAGGCGGAATTTTTGGCGATAGCGAGAAAGATCTCAGCGATGGCGGTGCTGGCGGCGGTGGGCTCGGTGTAAACGCTTATTTGTGGCGCGCCTCACTGGATACTCTGGCCTTTATTCCGCTTTCTTCTGCGGACCCATTTGGCGGTGTCATCATTACCGATTGGTACTCGCCGCCGGAAAGCCCGGGCGAGCGTTTTAAGGTAACCGTCTATATTCTAGATCGGCGCCTAAGGGCAGATGGTCTGCGGGTAACCGCCTTTAAGCAAAATCAAGATACGACAAACCAATGGGTTTCCGTGACCTTGACGCCGAAGGTTACGACAGATATTGAAAATGCAATACTCAGCCGGGCACGCGAACTGCGCGTCGCACGAGAGGGCGAATAATCTTCCTCTTTCCTCATATCCATAAGATCGTCCTGATAAGGACCGTACAGGTAGTCGCCTATGTCCCGCTATAATGCAAAAGAAGTAGAAGCCAAATGGCAGGCCATTTGGGCTGACAGGAAATGCTTTGAAGTCGAGCCCGACAGTTCCCGGCCAAAATATTATGTCCTGGAAATGTTTCCCTATCCTTCTGGCCGGATCCATATCGGCCATGTGCGGAATTATACGATGGGAGATGTGGTAGCTCGTTATAAAAAGGCACAAGGCTTTAATGTTTTACATCCAATGGGCTGGGACGCGTTCGGTTTACCGGCGGAAAATGCAGCGCGTGACAAGGGTGTTCATCCCGCAGAATGGACCTATGCCAACATCGCCGCTATGCGAGATGAGCTAAAAAGCATGGGACTTTCTCTTGATTGGAGCAAGGAAATAGCGAGCTGCCATCCCGGATACTATGGCCACCAGCAGAAATTATTTCTGGATTTCCTCAAGGAAGAGCTCGTTTATCGCAAAGAAAGCTGGGTTAATTGGGACCCTATTGACATGACGGTGCTTGCCAATGAGCAAGTGATCGATGGTAAGGGCTGGCGCTCTGGCGCCACAGTGGAGAAACGCAAGCTAAATCAATGGATGTTCCGCATATCTGACTATAGCGAAGATCTGCTGGACAATCTGGATAAAATGGATCGTTGGCCAGATCGGGTTCGGTTGATGCAGCAAAACTGGATCGGTAAATCAACAGGCGCTCATGTGTCCTTCGATGTTATCGATGAAGCGGATTCGCTTGAAATTTATACGACACGCCCTGATACGCTGTTCGGCGCAAGCTTTATGGCCGTATCTGCCGATCACCCCTTTACGCAAAAACTGGCGAAAAACAATGCTGACGTCGCGGCCTTTGTGGCGGAGTGCCATCAAATGGGCACCAGTGAAGAGGCAATTGAAAAAGCGGATAAAAAGGGTGTGGATACTGGATTCACTGCTGCGCATCCTTTTATAGAAGGAAAGAGGCTCCCTATTTACGTCGCCAATTTCGTTTTGATGGATTACGGAACCGGCGCGCTGTTCGGCTGCCCGGCACATGATCAACGCGACTGGGACTTTGCCAAGAAATATGGTCTGGACATTCTTCCTGTCGTCTCATCAGACGGCAACAAAGTATCAGACTTGGGTGACGCGCCTTATACAGGGCCCGGTAAAATCATTAATTCGGATTTTCTGAACGGTTTGGAAGTCGAAGCGGCAAAGACTGAAATCATCGAGCGGCTCGAAAAGCTTGGCAAAGGGTCTGCCAAAGTGAACTATCGCTTACGCGACTGGGGATTGTCACGTCAACGCTACTGGGGATGCCCAATCCCGGTAATCCATTGCGATGCTTGCGGGACCGTGCCTGAAAAAGAAGAGAACTTGCCGGTTGTCCTTCCGAACGACGTCACTTTTGACAAGCCGGGCAATCCACTGGATCATCATCCAAGCTGGAAACATACGCCTTGCCCCTCGTGCGGGAAAGACGCTGTCCGCGAAACCGATACCATGGATACTTTCGTCGATTCCTCCTGGTATTTTGCCCGGTTCTGCTCACCGCGCGCCGACATTCCCGTCGAACGGGATAAAGTGGATTACTGGCTGCCGGTTGATCAATATATTGGTGGTATTGAACATGCCATTTTGCATTTGCTCTATGCCCGGTTTTTTACGCGAGCCATGAAGATTACTGGCTGGTCTCATGTAGAAGAGCCGTTTGCCGGACTGTTTACCCAAGGCATGGTGACCCACGAAACCTACCGCAGCACTTCAGGAGAATGGTTGCTGCCTGAAGAAGTCGCACTTAATGATAGCGGTGACCTTGTCGAAATCGAGGGTGGCGGCCCAGTCACAATTGGCGGCATTGAAAAAATGTCGAAATCCAAGAAGAATGTCGTCGACCCAGGAGCCATCATCGATAAATTTGGGGCCGATGCCGCGCGTTGGTATGTGTTGTCAGACAGCCCTCCTGATCGTGACATGGAGTGGACGGATGCCGGCGCGACAGGCGCGTGGAGGTTCAAACAACGCCTGCATCGCTATATCATCGAAAACACGGAAACCGCTGGCGTACCGGGAATGCAGGAGCCAGGTGAAATACCTGAAGCCGCTTTAACGCTCCGAAAAACAGCCCACAAGACCATTATGCAGGTAACCGAGAATCTGGAAAACCTCCATTTCAATAACGCTATTGCCCGCATTTATGAGTTTATGAAAGCGCTCAACGACTATGATGTCTCCGATCAATCTGACGGCTCAAGATGGGTTTTGAGGGAAGCTCTCGAAACAATTGTCAACCTTGTCGGACCAATGATGCCTCATCTCGCGGAAGAATTATGGCAATTACTGGGACACCAAACCATTTTAGCAGACTCGCCGTGGCCGCAGGCAATTAAAGCCCTGACAATTGAAGATACGGTCACCATGGCCGTTCAGGTTAAGGGTAAGCTAAGGGGAACTATTGAAGTTGCCTTTAATGAACAAAGTGATCGGGTTGAAGAAATTGCTTTGGCGCAAAAATCAGTTCAGAATGCTATTGGAGAAAACACCATTCGAAAGATTATTGTTGTGCCGAACAGGATCGTCAATGTCGTCATTTAAGATCAGCCTATTTTGCTTGCTCTTTCTGAGTCTCTCTGCGTGCGGCTTTCAGCCTCTTTATGGTAGCGCAACTCAAAATGCTGATGTTCAGACGAAGCTTGCCGGTATCTATATTCCTCCTATTAAAGGTCGTACCGGGCAAATTTTACGCAATGAATTGCTTGATTTGACAACGCCAAAAGGAATACCGGCGCAGCCGCTATATCGGCTCACCATTGGTTTAACGGAATCTAAATCCGGCTTGGCTATTCAGGAAGATGATACCAAAACCCGCTATAACCTAACACTCAGTACTAGTTTCCGGCTGATCAATACCGCGGACGGTACGAAAACTTATGCAGGCTCAACGCAGACAATAGCTTCTTATAATGTTGTTGCCTCTGATTTTGCCAACCTGTCAGCTGAAATTAATGCAGAGAAACGGGCTGCATTGGTCGCCGCCGAGCAAATCCACCAACAGCTATCCGTCTATTTCGCCGGACGGTGATGCAGTGGAACTGTCAGCAAATCAGTTCCGGTCCTTTCTGAAATCACCAGACAAATCGACCAAGGTATTTCTATTCTATGGCCCAGATGAGGGGTTGGTGCGAGAATTCAGCAAGGCTGTTTGTCTGACAATTGTCGATAGCTTCGATGACCCCTTTTGTTATAGCGAACTCAGCGCCAATGACCTAAGCAGTGATCCGGCGAAGCTCATGGATGAACTGACCGCTATTTCCATGATGGGCGGGGACCGTGTCATTCGCTTGCGGGGCGCTACCGGAAACAGCAAAAATTTGATTGAACCTGCTTTAAGCCTTGATCTTGATACGACAGTATTTGTCATTGAGGCTGGCGATATTCGCAAAGACAGCGCCCTGGTCAAGATGGTGAAATCAGCACCCCATGGTGCCGTGACGCCATGCTTTCATGACAAAGCCCAGGATCTTAGCGCCTTAATCAAGGAGACTCTCGGTGCCGCCGGACTATCAGCGTCCCGAGATATCGAAGACTATCTAGCCCAAAACCTTGGCAGTGATCGAGCGATTTCACGACAGGAGCTGAACAAGTTGGTGCTTTTTATGGGCGATGAAAAACGCCCGTTGACCCTTGAGGATGTACAGGCAAATATCGGTGATTCTTCCACGCAAACCGTTTTTGATATCATCGATGCAACTTTGGGCGGTGATTTACCGGCGTTGGAAAGGCGTTTGAACAAGGCCTTTTCCGCCGGAGAGAGTCCCATCGCCTTTTTGCGATTAATCCAGGGACAATTGAAGCAACTACATAAAGCCGCTGCTTTGATTGACGCGGGACAGAGGTCAGGAGATGCGATGAAGAAAGCGGGTATCCCGTTTTTTAACCAGAAAAAGGCGCAAGTACAACTCAGCGGCAAAACCGGGGCACATATGGCAACCTGTCTCGATATTACTTTAAATGCCGAAATCGATTGTAAAACAACGGGCTACCCCGATGAAACCCTTTGTCGTCGAGCTTTGATGCGGATTGCCATGGCCAGCCGCCGCCGCTGACTAATCTGCCAATTTCTTCCCTGATAGTCGAGCAAGCCATAATCCTGCCGATAGCAATACCGCGAAACCAATCCATGCGACGACGCCCTGTGGGTCGACAGAGAGGCCAAAAATCATGAGGTTATCAGGAGACACCAACGGATTTTTCAGGAAGTACACCATTTCACACAGGCCGACTAAGCCCACCATTGTCACAACAAGGCCGATAAAACACAGGATGTAAGATCGTAATATTCCGGTTCCTTCATCTTGGCGAATTTTTAAAACTATGTCTGCGACGAGCCCGGTCAGACCTCTGGGCGCAAACAGCACAATGGCAATAAAAACAATGCCTGTATAAAGATTCCAAATGTCCGTAAGGCCGCTAAGGCCGGAAAATAGGAGAGTCAATAAAATTGCGCCAAGCGGTGGTCCCCAGAAATACCCAACGCCGCCAATAAACACCATCTGCAGGATCAGCCAAGATTGTTGCAAGCTGATAATTTCCACTGTCACGAACTCATAAGCCAAGGCAAAGAGCCCGCCTCCGATTCCGGCGAGAAACCCTGACAGGCAAAAGGTCAGATAGCGTAGTTTGTGCCGGCTATACCCCAGATACTCGACACGATCCGAATTCTGCCCGACCGCCGTTGCCAAGCGACCTAGCGGGCTACCGTTAAACCAGGCGGCCATAGCAATAACCACCAGCACCCAGAACCACACCACATAGAACACATCCGTATCCGATTGGAAATCAACACCGGCAAATGTCGGGATCTCGGTCCGATCGACGGAACCACCATAGTAGCGCCCAAAGACGGTGGATGAGGCTAAAATCAATTCGGCCATGGCGAAACTCAGCATGGCAAAAATCAGACCGCCGCGCTTCGTCGTAAAACTACCGAAGATAATCGCCATTACCAGCCCGGCGACACCACCAAAAAACGGTATAACGGGCGCAGATATCCAGTTTTCCCCACCAGAAACCATGTGAATGATGTGAACTGTAAAAAACCCGCCGAACCCAAAGTAAACCGCTTGTCCAAGTGAGAGTAGACCGGCTTTTCCTAACAGCAAATTATAGGAAATAGCCAGAATAATGGCGATCCCCATTTGATTTAGGGTCAGGATAGACGCCGGATTGGGAAATAGGTCGGGCAACCACAAAGCGGCGATGGCCACGGCAGCCAGACACGAAGCCTTAGTCAGCTGAGGCATTGAAATGGAAGGTCATTGGCTCTTATTGTTGTTATAAATGATCATCACGCGATCATACCGCATCCCCTCAAAGAAGACAGCTGTTTCACAGCAATTTTTTAATCATATAAGCCGTGTTACTGCCAACGCAACAGCCGTCACTGCTCCAACAGCTGGAACCCATAGAGGCACAGCAAATATATCTTGTTGCTCCGCGTCGTTTTTACGCCTCAGTTTGATACGGATAAGCGATAAATTAACCGTGAAAAAGACGACCAGAACCAGTAACGACGTCGATGTCGCCAGCTCCTCAATTGGAAACCACAGCGCGAGGATTAAGGACACCAAACCGACCACAATTGTTGCCAAAATCGGCGTCCGCGTAACAGAATTGATGGAGGAGAAAACGGCCGGCAAATGCCCACGAGCCGCCAGCCCATAAAGCACACGGGACGCCATAATAATCTGAATAAGGCCACCGTTCAGCGTTGCCAGAATAGCAATAATTCCAAAAGGAGCATATAGAAAAGCCGTCTCGCCAGAGAATAAAAAGCTTAGCGGCGCGGCCGATGTGGTCAGTTGCGCAAGCGGTACATTGATCACAACGACAGAGACAACGGCCAAGTATAATACCGTGGACAAGATCAGCGTCAGAAGAATGGCGCGGGGCAAGGTTTTTCGCGGTGTTTTCACCTCTTCTGCGACATTTGCCATATCCTCAAAACCGATAAACGCAAAAAACGCGAGAAGAGCGCCGCTGGCAATTCCGGTCCAGACAGCTCCGTCGAAAGGCGGGATCAGATCCGGTAATTTGCTTATATCCATGGATGTGCTTGTCAAGCCGACAAACAACACCAGCAACAGACCGGATATTTCGACCAGCGTAATAAATCCCGCCAACAGCACCGATTCAAAAATCCCCCAAATTGCCAGTGCTGCAATTGCCGCGACAACGCAGATCAACAGCACGGAGGAAGAAACAGGGAAAAACCGCGATGCATATTCCGCCGCACCGATGGAAACCACCGCTGTTGACACGACACCGGACATCATTACCAGGAGGCCAATTAGCAATGAAAGATGCTTGCGGGCAAATCCAGCGTCCACATAAGCCGCCTCCCCCGCACTCAAAGGATACCGCGTGCTGAGCTCCGCATAAGACAAGGCGGTAAAAACCACGACCGCCGCGGCAACGAGAAACGACACGGGCGCGTAGATCCCGGCTTTTGAGGCTGTCGCCCCTATAAGCACGTAAATACCCGCCCCGACGGTAACGCCCAGCCCGTAAAGCGTCAGCAGCGGTAAGTTTAGCGCGCGTCGAAGGGTCGGTGTCGGCATATCAATCCTTTCTATAATTAATACCGACTATATAGATGAAAGGATCCTCCTTGAAATTGATTGAACGCAATGCAGAAGCGGCACAAAAGCCTAGGCTGGAATGTCTATTATCTATTAAAGGAGGCAGAGTTTGGATATCAAAGTTACAAAAATCCTCTTGCGGGAACGCCTTGCGGACAAAAGCCGCCATCTGGAGAAGATCACCACATCACTTCGAGCGGAACACAGCAAATCCTTTTCAGAACAGGCCATGGAACGAGAATCCGATGAAGTCAAAGAACAGCTGAAAGACAGCATTACAACGGAGATAAATCAGATCCGGACAGCGCTGGATCGTATTGACTCAGGAAATTACTCTCAATGCAGCAAATGTGACGGGGCGATCAGCGCGCAACGGCTGGCCGCACTTCCTTATACGCAACTCTGTATAATTTGTGCGGCCTGACAATTAATCTTACTATCTCTTGTTTTGTGGATTGCGGTTAAGAAGGTCGAGCTGTAAAGTCCGAAAAATGACTTCGCCTTCCCGAAAACTAGCTGCCATTTTGTCCGCTGATGTGGTTGGATATTCCCGTCTGATGGGCCAGGATGAAGTACGCACTCTCTCTGCTTTGCGATCCCTTCGCAAGGAGACCTTTGAGCCGGTCATCGTCGCGCACCGCGGAACGGTCGTTAAGCGCATGGGCGATGGATGGCTGGTGGAATTTGCCTCTGTCGTTGATGCGGTTAGATGTGCCCTGAACGTGCAGAAAAAATTGGCCGATGAGGACGTTATTAAACTCCGTGTGGGCATACATATTGGCGATATTGTCCATGAGGATGAGGATATTTACGGTGATGGTGTCAATATTGCCTCCCGCCTTCAGGAGCAAGCCGCACCGGGAGGCATTGCCATATCCGCTTTCGCCCATGACAGTCTGGACGGTGTAGTCAGATCCGGCTTTCAGAGCTTGGGCGCTTCAAAGCTTAAAAATATCTCCCAGGAAATCGAGATTTTTGGCTGGGGAGAAACGGCCCCTGCCCCGGATCCGATCACCAAACCAAGTGACCGTTCATCGGTAATGGTTCTCCCTTTCTCGGTGTCTGGCGGCGCGGTGGATGGCGAGTTGATGGCGGAGGGGTTAACCGACGCTGTTATTACGGCGTTGTCTCGCTTTTCCTGGTTTCTTACGTTGCCCCGCAATACCAGTAATCGCTACCGCAACAAGTCGGTGGATATTAACGAGATACGGCGCGACCACCATGTGTCCTATGTGCTGGAAAGCAGCTTGAGAACATCCGGCGCGCGCGCCCGGATCAGCGCGGAGTTGCTGGATACCCGCACCGGTAAATCTGTCTGGAGTGACCGGTTCGATGGAAATGCGGAAGATCCGTTTGAATTGGAAGACAAAATTACGCGCTCCATTCTCTCTGAGCTTACCTCCCGTATTATCGGCGCCGAAACCCAGCGCGTAAAAACCGGCGGTGATGGCAGCGCCTGGGATTTGATGATGCAAGGTCGCGGCCTGCTTTGGCGAATTTCAGAAGACGATATAAACGCGGCACAAAGCCTTTTTCACCGAGCGATAGAGTTGGAGCCGGGAAGCGGCCTCGGTCAGGCTGATCTGGCCTGGTCATACGGATATCAAGGTTTCTGTGGCTGGGGCGGACGTTTTGAAGATGTCGGACGAAAGGCGATCATTGCCTCGGAAAAAGCTATCGCGGCAGACCCGACCGATGCCTACGCCCTCGCGGCAGGAAGCGGTGCCCGCTGTTTCACCGGAGATTCTGCCTATGGCATCACACTTGCTCGCCGAGCCATAAAGTATAATTACAATCTCGCAGCGGCCCATACTGTCCTCGCACTGGCTTTGTTTCAAACCGCCGACTATGAAGAAGCTCTTGAGCATGTAGGCGAGGCTTTTGCCCTCAGTCCAAATGACCCGCTTAAGTCCATCACCCTTGCGGTTCGCGGCATCATTTTCCTGATGACCGGGCAACACGAGGAAATGCAGGATAATGCCCAGGTGCTGATCCGCGATTTTCCCGGAATGCCGACAGGCTGGCGACATCTGGCGAGCAGTTACGCGCTGTTGGGCCAATCTGTCGCGGCTCTAAACGTCGTAGATGAGAAAATTCTCAGCCTTTTGCCCGGTCATACAGCCAGCGAGGCGGGACGCACCGTACCCTTTGGTGATAATAAGGCGGCGCGTGATCGGTTTGTTGAGGCGCTCGTACGAGCCGGTTTACCGACGTAATTCCTTTTTCTCGTTATGGAGCGGTTCCGAAGCGGCGAGCAGAGAGGGCCTTGCGTTTTGCGGCCTCAACGTCCCGGTTCCTCGGAGAGGCTTGGGTTTCGAGCGAAGCAAGGAGCCGTGACGCCACGTCTGTCACCTCCACAACCGCGCGGTCAAAAGCCGCCTGATTGGCTTTTGGCGGATGGGTAAAACCGCTCAGTTTGCGGACAAACTGCACAGCAGAGGCCTCTATTTCCGCGTCCGTTGCTGGCGGTTCATAATTAAACAGGGTTTTGATATTTCGGCACATGGCGTCCTCTTGCTGCTGAATTTCAGACCAACTGTTATAACATTTGTCGGCTTTGTCCATATCTCGAGTGCAAATAGTTCGGGAAACGCCCACCTTTACGGCGGGCGATCCCCAAATTTAAATTATTCTACTGGCGTGAAATCAAAGGCACCGTCCGCATAGAAGTAAAACTCGCACGGCACATCGGAAATACAGGCCGTTGTATGTTCTGACCCCGCTGGCACGTACCAGTAGGAACCTGGTTCAAGGCTCGGCGAATTAGCCTCCCCTTTAAAGGGGTTGGTCATCACACCCTTGATCACCACCCCATGATAGGCACCGCTATGAATATGCGCGGGTGTTTCGAAATTGGGCGGAAACTGGCCAAACGAACCATGTGATCCTTTACTACGATCGCCATAGGCTGCCGCCATCTTAATGGCAGGGTTGATATTGTGATACTCCAGGAGCTCACTGGGTAAGGCGACCGTCTCTTGAGCGTCAAAAGTACCTTCTGCCTGTGCCATAGATCCGGCAAGCAAGGAAAAGGCACCGACCGCGGACAAAATACCGATTGTTTTTATAGTTGAAGGTAAGACTCTCATAACTATCTCTCCAGTGTCATCTAATCAAATGGATAATTCCAAATGATGCTGTAGCGTATTGTGCTTTCTCCGGACGTTTAATGACTTTGAATCCAATTAACTTAACTAATCGTCCGAATTTTTAGGATGATTAGTGTATGTCGTCGACAAAAGGCCTATACTGGAAACCTGAGTGAACGGAGGCGGACATATGGATGTATTAAGCGATGTGCTGCGGTTGGTTCGGCTGAAAAGCTGCGTTTATTTTGCCCGCGACTTCTGTGCGCCGTGGGGAATGCAGCTCGGCGGCGGAGAAGTGGCGCAATTTCACGCTGTTCTCCGCGGGCAATGTGTCGTCAAGTCCATGGGCGAGACCTATTACGGGGCGCCAGGCGATGTTTTCCTCTTTCCCAAATGTGCGCCCCACATCATTTCCGACAACGATCACGGGGCGGCGGTTGCCGGATCCGATTTTATGGCGTCTTTGGAAAAAGGAACCCCGCTTTTCGCGAACGGTGACATCGCCACCCAGCTTATCTGTGGTCATTACGAATATCGAAATGATATTGAGCATCCGCTTATCCAGGAGCTTCCAGACGTCATTCATGTGCGGTTTTTGGAACAATTTGCGCCGGGCACCTTTCAGTCGGTACTACCCATCCTCGCCCAGGAGCTCACCACAGAAGCGCCGGGGGCGGAAATTGTCATTGAGAAATTTGCGGAAATCCTGTTGGTGCAGGTCATCCGGGCTCACTTTAAACAGCAAAAAACCGACACAGGCCTGATGGCCGGGATATTTGATAACAAGTTGAGCAAGGCTTTCGCCCTTATCCATGGCAATCTGGATCAACCGCTGACCCTGGAAGATCTGGCGGCTGCCGCCGGCATGTCCCGGTCGGCCTTTGCCTTACATTTCAAGACTGTTGTCGGTATGTCGCCCATTTCCTATTTGGCGTCATGGCGCCTCTCTGTTGCCCATGACCTCCTCCAAACCCGCCATCTGTCCGTGTCTGAAGCAGCTTACTCGGTCGGTTATGACTCCGATGTTGCCTTTAGCCGCGCCTTCAAACGACAATTTGAGAAAACCCCCGCCTCTGTCCGCAATTGACAGGTTCCTTCGTGGCTCATACGGTCAAATCGGTCTTCTGAAAGGAGCGTTTCATGGTTGAGACACACAAGGGCGGATGTTTTTGCGGCGCCGTCCGGTATGAAACCAAAGGCACGCCGGTACGCGTTTCCGTCTGTTCCTGTGAATGGTGCCGGAAACGGACAGGCAGCGCTCTCGGGTTATCAGTTTACTTTGACGATCAGGACATCATCTTTAATGACGGGGGCCGGACCCTTTTCCTGCTTACCTCTGACGCAGGGCGCTGGCTGCAAACAGAATTTTGTCCCAAATGCGGCACCACCGTCAGCTGGACCCTGGAATTTCAACCGGGCAAACGTGGCATTGCCGGTGGTACCTTTGATCCTCCCGTTTTCTGGTTTGTCCCGGAACGCTACGCATTCGCCCAAAATAAACCGGACTGGCTGCATATTGATGGAGATCTGGAGATTTGTGAGGGCATGCCGGACTAGCGGTGGACAGTTATCACCGTTTTTTCAACTTCTGGATGGCCGTTTCCAGGTTATTGAGGAATTGTGAGCGATCTTTTTTGCTGAAGGCTGCATTGTAACCTGAAATTTCGCCCGTTTGCCGCAAATGGGCATTGAGATCACGCATGGCCAGCGACATGCCAATGGATCTTTCATCAAATGCCTTGCCCGTCGGGCCCATAACCACAGAGCCTTTCTTCAGGCTGCGATCGGCCAGCGGGATATCAGATGTGATAACAATATCTCCCTCCCCCGCATTCTCGGCGATCCAGTCATCGGCAGCATCAAACCCCGCGTCCACAACAACTTGCTCAATCAGCAGGCTTTGAGGCAGGCGCATCCAGCTGTTGCTGACCACATAGGTGGTCAGTTTATGGCGCCCGGCAACCTTGTAAATCTCGTCCTTTACCGGACAGGCATCGGCATCAATAAAAATTCGGATCATGCAATGGTACTCTAACAGGGTCTGGAAACAGGGTAGCAACGCCTATGCTTAAGGTCAAAATCGGGATTAATCGAGTTCTTTCTTGAAAATCAGGCTTAAGCGAATAAGATGAAAACAATACTCGATAAAAACGCGGCCCTTAAGGGGTTTGTAATTGTTTCACCGTTAAAAGAAACGCGGAAAAGACGAATTATTTAATTGATTTCCCGTGAAAGGATGCGCCATGAGGCTCCGTAGCAAAAACCTGTTTCTCGTACTGATCGGCCTTGCAACTGCCGGCTCTTTATTTATGAGCTCGGAAAGCCGGGCCGAAACTCCATCAGCACTGACTGAGGTCTCCGGCGACTATGCAACTGTAACCGACGGTTGGTATCTGGAGCAGAAATGCAAAAGCTTGTCTGCAAAGGAACATCAGGAGCTGGAATGGCAGGTTTGGCGGATTAATGAATGGATTGGCCGCTTTAACGGCGTCCCGTTTGTTGTGGCCGCGCAGAATCATGCCAATACCGCTGCGGCGGCGGCTGACTGCAACGCCGATGCCTCTAAAATCGCAACGGATACCCTGAAGCTGGCCCGCTCTCTCGGCGGTGAAATGACCGGCGGTGAATATAAACACCCTTCTTCTCTCACCCGCTACAACATGCGACGCTTTACGCGCGCTGCGCTTGGCATCGATGTGATCATGGATGTGTGCAAGCATTTCGACATGAGCGATGCTCGCTGGAAAGAAGTAAAATCGTCTTTTGATGCGGCTGCGGCCAAACTTAAGGCGCAGAACCCGGAGCTGATGAAAGAAGCCATGGGCTTGATCGATATCCAGCGTGAAAAATTCACGGAAAGTGAATGTAACGCCCGGGCCCGACAGATGGTCAATGGATCCCTATTTGCGTTGCGGGGTCTTGAAAAGTCACTGAATAACTAGCCTCTTACGTAACCGGGAAAGCCCGCATGTTTTATGATCGTTTCACCCGACTGCTGCATGTCTTTCTGGCGGCGGGAATAGTCGCCCAATTGCTGGTCAGCGAATGGATGCATCACCCGCGGCCTGAGAAGCCCGGAAATTTTCTGTATGACGTCCATCAATATCTCGGGCTGACCCTGCTTGGCCTGTTGATCCTGCATTGGCTCTGGTCTTTTGTTCGCAGCGGCGTCGTACCGTTGGCGCAGGTATTTCCCTGGTTCTCACGCGATCGCCGCTTGGCGCTTTGGGCTGACATCCGGCATTATGCCCGCCATATGCTCAAATTGAAACTACCCGATGCGTCAGTGCCGAGCCCGCTCGCCGGGGCCATTCAGGGAGTTGGACTGGTGGTGGCCAGCATCATGGCCCTGACCGGTACTTTGATTTACTTCAATGTCGGCGACAATTGGTCATTTGCCCCCTGGCTGGACTTTGTGAAAGAAATCCACGAGTTTCTGGGCCCCGTCATGTGGGGGTATCTGGCCGTCCATGCCGGCGCTGCCGTCGTCCATCAATTGTTTGGTCATCGCCTGATAACCGACATGTTCAACCTGCGCCGCAAGAACAACACCGACTAATCGTTTCGTTAGTCAGCTCCATGTATTCTGGCGGCAGCGGCTCTGCCCGACAATCTATAGGGTTCATATTTATGGGTGTTTTTCCAGAATTTACAACTGATCGCATGCTTCTGCGAGATGTCAGTCTTGCCGACGCGCCCTCATGGACGGAACATTTCGCCGACTATGATGTGATCCGGCATCTACATGCTCATGTGCCCTGGCCGTATCCGGAAAATGGTGTGCGTGACCATATTTCCACCAAGGTTCTTCCGCAGCAGGGTCAGGACTGCTGGAATTGGGCCTTGTGTTTAAAGGAAGATCCACAAACGGTGATCGGGGGTATTTCCCTGTGGCGCGCACCGCGCCCGGATAATCGCGGTTTTTGGTTGGGGAAAAAATTCTGGGGTCGCGGATTGATGACGGAAGCTTTAACCCCTGTTATGGATCATGCGTTCACCAAACTGGCGTTCGAAAGTGTGATCCTGTCTAATGCCGTCAGCAACCAACGCTCTCGCCGCCTCAAAGAAAAAGCCGGCGCTCAGCTGATCGGTATTGAGCCCGCGGAATTTGTCGACCCCTTGTCAAAAGAGCGAGAGCTTTGGAGGCTAACCAAAGACGCTTGGTTCAGCAACAAATAGAATTTCTGCCTTGGTTGGAACGCCCGCCCCGCTTAGTACAATGTCTCTTCGTAGGACGTTTTGAGGACCTGCTCCATTTCCTCGACCTTGAGGCCGCCAATCTGATCGGCATAGATCTCGGCGGCGGTGGGCAGGGATTTCAAATCGATACGCGCCGCTGGCTCCCATAAATGCGAGCGAATAAGCGCCTTGCCGCAATGCAAATAGGCTTCGGTCACGTCAATTTTGAGAGTGGTCAGCGGCGTCTTGCCCTGAACAACGGCACGGGCCAACAGCGCCGGATCGGTGGAGACGGTCGCATTGCCATTGATGCGCAGGGTTTCCCGCAGACCCGGGATCATAAACAGCAAGCCCACCGCCGGATTGCCAACGATATTGCGCAAGGTATCAAGCCGGTTATTCCCCGGCCGGTCCGGCAGCAACACCGTGGTGTCATCGAGAACATCAACAAATCCCGGCGCATCACCGCGCGGCGACGTATCGGTGCCGCCATCAAAGCCGTGGGTGCCGATCACCAGAAACGGGCAGTTGCGAATAAAATCCCGGCAATGGGAATCGAGCGTGCTCAGGACCTTTCGCTGCACCTTCTCATTTGGCAAATTGTAGATTTCATATAAGGCGTCAACCGTCGTCACTGCATGATCCGTCATATTTTTTCTCCGGCTCCTTCTACCTCAGCATCCGTGAGGGGGGCTTTTTCGTCGATTAGCCGGTCCAGATCCGCGCGGGCATTCGCGTTAACCGGCTCGCCATTGGTGGCGAAATGGTAACATCTCACCTCGGGCGAGGCAATCTGGCATTGCTTGCGGGCGGAGGCAATACTTTGTGCATGCCCCGTCGTGTACGACCCGTCAACGTATCCGACACCGATGGACTTGCCGTCGCCGCTGATAAAGAAGGCCGTAAAATCGAAATCCTTTTGATATTTCAATTTTGCCTTGAAAGACTTTAGCTGCGCCGCGGAAATACGATAGGTACCCGCATCATACTCATATGTTTGGGTATCAAAAATAACCGGAATAGGTTCAAGCAGCCGCGCCAGCAGCGCATTGTCCAGTCCGGCCCAGACGATACGGCCATCAATATCAAAAATTTCACAGAGCCCGGTGGTGCTACTTTTCTCGCAAAGTTCTACTGCCTGCTCAATGGCGTAGCCGACGCCATCTTGGAGATGCTGACCAGCCCAGCCCGAGCTGCGGGTAGATTTGTTATAGGCAAATGCCATTGTAAGATCATCACGCTCTTCCATGACCCGGCGATAATTCTTATACTCGAGTATGGTGCTCTCGGCCATATTCGAAACCGGGCCACTACCGATATTTTCTGTTGTTTGGCAAGCAGTTAGAAGAAAGGCAACGCAGAGGGACACGGCAAGGATACGCATAATCAATTCACCATATTCGAGAATATATTATTTCTTAAACACTATAGGATGGTGGGAAACCGATGGCGAGAATTATCTGCGGGCGCCCTGCTCCTGCTGCCTCAGCGTCCGTAATTGAGGGGGCGTTCTTGTCAATTTTCCCGTTCCAGGGCGCGGCGCGCATCCTCATTAACCGGCTCGCCATTCGTGGCGAAAAGAAAGCATTTCCTCTCAGGCGAGGCAATCTGACAGTCTCGACGTGCATTACGGATGGTGAATGAATGGTTGGATTGAGAGTTGCCTTTTGTATATCCGTCACCATAGTTGACACCGTCTCCACTCACAAAAAATGCAGAAAAGTTCGACTGTTCACGGGATTTTTCGCGCGACCTAAACTTCTTCAATTGACGGTCCGTGATACGATATTTCATCCCGTCATATTCATGAGTCCGGGTGTCAACGATTTCCGGTAGTTCTTCCTGCAAACTGGCAAGGACTCGCGGATCCATCCCTTTCCAAACGATACGACCATTAATATCAAGTATTTCACAGCGTCCGGCGCCGCGCCCTCTATCACAGGTTTCCAACGCCACTTTAATGGCTTCACCAACCCCATCTGCTTGGTGTTGACCGGCCCACCCTGAGCGGCGGCTAGATTTACTATAGGCAAAGGCCGAATTGTAATCTTCATTCTCTTCCATGATCTGAAGATAATGCTTGTAACTTTCTATAGTGCTCTCCGACATGTCTGAAATCGGGCCACTGCCGATATTTTCTGTTGTCTGACAGGCGGTTACGGTAAGCAAGGCGGCAATAACTAAAGCAAATATACGCATGTTCCATCCATCGGTATTCGAGAATATAATATTTCTTAAACACTATAGA
>NZ_JBALWD010000049.1:0-22102 GCF_036960985.1 Sneathiella sp.
GCCGTTGCAGCTCCTGAATCATTTGGAACTGTACTTAGAGTCGGATATTCCGCCGATTTTTCATCTTCCGCATCATCGGTTGAGCAACCGGCAACAACCAAAAAACTGGCAACGAATAGAAACCCTGCCGCTCTTTTTAGAAATCTGGAATTTGAGTTCATCGGTACCGTAACAAGTTCATCCATCTCTACGCCCGCTTTAAGATATTCAGAAATCAGTTAGTCCCTATTTTAAAATAGAAAACTTTTTGATTTAACTTAAGTAAATTCAAAGATATCATAAAGCATATGAAGGGCAAATTCGCAACGATTTCTAGTAAGAACAACAACCGCGAGCGACCGACTGGCTCCTTTTAGATCCAGCCTTGATATTTCAGACAGGTGTACCGGTAACGCTTTGTCGACCATGACCAACAGAATAGGTGCCATTGTGCAAAAAAATGACCCGCAAGAAAGCAGCCAGGAAATTCTCGACAATTCAAAAGAGTTCGCAGAAAATTTCGCCAAGATTGCGGTGCAAAGTCAGGAGATAGTCACCGAATTCCTGAACAGTCAGCAAACAAAAGATGTTGATCCGGATCCGTTGAATATCGGCAAAGCCTTCATGGACATGACCACCAAAATGATGACGGATCCAGCTAAGATACTGGAGGCACAGACAACTCTCTGGAAAAATTATCTTGATCTTTGGCAGAACGCAGCGATGCGTGCCGGCGGTCAAGAAGCCGATCCAATGGTCAAGCCGGAAGCTGGGGACAAACGGTTCAAGTCGGATGAATGGAACAAAAACCAAGTGTTTGATTATATCAAACAATCCTACCTTCTCACATCTAACTGGGTACAAGACACAGTCGCAGACGTTGAAGGCTTGGATGAGCACACAAAAAAGAAAGTCGATTTTTATACCAAGGTCTATACGGATGCCTTGTCTCCGACCAATTTCTTCTGGTCCAATCCTGATGTTTTAAAGAAAACCGTGGAAACCAAGGGTGACAACCTGGTGCATGGTCTTGAGAACATGCTGGACGATCTGAAACGAGGCAAAGGGCAAATAAGTCCAAAGATGACCGATGAAAGCGCCTTTGAAGTCGGCAAAAACATTGCCGTCAGTCCGGGCAAGGTCGTCTTTGAAAATGACTTAATGCAATTGCTGCAATTTTCGCCAGCAACGGACAAAGTCTATAAAAAACCCCTTCTTATCACGCCGCCCTGGATCAATAAATTCTACATCCTCGACTTGAAGCAGGAAAATTCCTTCATCAAATGGTGCGTAGAACAAGGCTACACCGTCTTTGTAATCTCCTGGGTCAATCCGGATGAACGTCATACCGAGAAAACCTTCGAAAGCTATATGTCAGAAGGAGTTTTGGCGGCCCTGGATGCCATTGAAACGACTATTGGTGAAAAGGAAGTAACGGCTATTGGTTATTGTATCGGTGGAACATTAATGGCCACAACCTTATCGTATCTTGCCGCGATTGGCGAAACCCGGATTACCGCATGTACTTTTTTTGCGACACAATTGGATTTTGAAGATGCCGGCGATCTCCTTGTCTTTACTGACGAAGAGCAAATACAGATTATCGAACGTAAAATGGAGGAAGCCGGTTTTCTGGAAGGCAAAGATATGGCCTCCACTTTTAACATGTTACGCTCCAATGATCTTATCTGGTCTTTTGTTATCAACAATTACATGCTGGGTAAATCCCCGTTCCCATTCGATCTCTTATATTGGAATTCTGATACAACTAATATGCCCCCGAAAATGCATAGTTTTTACTTGCGCAACATGTACCAGAAAAACTTGTTGCAAAAGCCTGGTGCGCTTACCCTGGGTGGCCATCCCGTCGATCTGACGAAAGTGAAAATTCCAATTTTTGTTCAAGCCAGCAAAGAAGATCATATCGCGCCCTTCAAATCCGTGTTTAAAGACACCAAACTTTTTGGAGGCCCTGCAGAGTTTATGCTGGCGGGATCTGGCCATATTGCGGGAGTGATCAATCACCCCGATGCCAAGAAGTATCAGCATTGGACCAATACCAAGAAGAAAAAGTATGAGACGGGCGAAGAATGGCTGGCGGAGGCTGATGAGCATCCTGGATCCTGGTGGCCCTATTGGGACAAATGGCTTAGTAAGAAATCCGGACCAAAGGTCGCCGCGCGCGATCCGTCCAAGGGCAAGTTAAAAGCCATCGAGGATGCACCGGGAAGCTATGTCAAAGTCCGCGCCAAAGAAGGAAAGCACAAAGAGGGCTAATCACGGATCCTTGCTATAGCCTTTCGGGACGTAGAAAATATGGTCCAGCGTTGCTTTTGCGGCATGGCAACCGATGCAAAATTCAACGATATCACTGTTTTCCCCGTTGGTTGTGCCAAAGACACTTCCGTCGGGCAATACCATTGTGTATTTCCAATCGCCACTGGGTTTATTAAATCCTTTCCCCATTTTCTCCATCAGAAACAACGCACCGGGGAAAATACTTTGATCTGACGTCACCGAAAAACTGTCTTTCGCTAGAATTGAGCCTTTTGGATAGGTTTCTCCGCGCTTCAGTTTCCCGTAGTCTTTTGCAATCTCATTCGCATAATTATCGACGTACCGGGCGCCATGGGTTGCCGAAATGTACGGGGCATTATTGTAGCGCTTCCAACTAGTATATTTGGTCGCTGCACCAATATCCGACATGGCAAAGATAGCTTTTATCTCTGGAAGGACCGAGAGGTAAATCTGCTCAGCCTGTTGTTTGGTTAGATCAGCAGGATTGGAGAGTTCAATATGCCCAATAGGTTTCACATCATCGTCTTGTTGAGCATATGCAGGAAACAAAAATAAGCTGCTAATCAACGCAGTGACTATTATTGCAAGGTAATTTTGAAAACTTCGAGCCGAAGCGAACATGATTATCCTTTCAGATAAAGCGACACCCCTCGTTTAAAATCGACTGATGCCGGCCATCCCGACATCAGTCTTTTCAGTGTTAATTAACGCGCACTTCTTCCGGCAGGAAGAAAAGACTATCCGTATCTTCTGCCGCCATATGACATTCATAGCAGAATTTTACAGCACCACTGCCCTGCCCATTAGTGGTTCCCACCGTTTGACCATTTGGTAGAATTAGGGTGTATTTCCAGTTGCCACTGGCTTCATTAAAGCCTGCGGCCATTTTCTCCATCATGAACAAAGGCCCGACGACCGCGCGACCGTCTGTTTGAACGGCAAAACTGTCTTTAGCCAAAACCGACCCCACCGGCATTTTTCCGCCTTCCTCATAAAGAGCGTAGGCTTCCTCAGCTACGGCGTTGCCATAATTGCTAACATGACGGCCTCCATGAGTTCCAGACGCATATGGTGCAGTGGAGAAGATCTTCCAATCCATATAATAACCGGCATCCTTTACATTCGATTTCGCATATGAATTTTTCATATCCTCATTCAGACAATCATATGCGGCGTTAGCTTCCGCGGGCTCAAGCTCAACGTCCGCTACTGCAGCTGCGCCGCACGGGCCACAAGGATTGCAGGGATTACAGGCATTTGCCGCACAGGGATTTTTTGCAGCGCATGGATTACAAGGATTGCAGGCTTTTTTCGCAGCACAAGGATTACAGGCACTGCAAGCTTTCTTTGCGCCACAAGGATTACACGCACCACATGGCTTTTTAGCGGCGCAAGGATTACAGGCTGCCGCTTTTTGAACTGATGGAACGATGCAGTTGGAACTACTCTTTTTTGCCGCGCAAGGATTACAGGCATTCGCTGCGCAAGGATTCTTTGCTGCACATGGGTTGCAAGCGCCGCAAGCTTTCTTGGCTGCACAAGGATTACAGGCACCACAAGCTTTTTTCGCTGCACACGGGTTACAGGCATTCTTTGGTTTTTTTGCTGCGCAAGGATTACATGCCGCCGCTGCAGGTTTCAATGTCATCATGGAAACTGGGACGGCAACCGTCGTCACAGCAATAATTCCGCCAACGCCCATCAGCGCGGGGATAATGGTCGTCGATAATAGTTTTCCATTAAGTGCCAGCATGTAATTTTTCTCCCATGATTCAGTAGTTCCTACCAATTTTGTGTCATGGGAAAAGTTACGCCTAGATTCCACAACAATCCTCTCAACTCTCTTCACGATAGAGTGAAAGGAAGGATGAAATAGGCTATGTGCTGGTTACAGGACGAAAAGACAAGGTCGTATACAGTTGGCCTGAAACTCTATCAGGGAACCTCGGTAAGATGCTTTATGCTTTGTTACGAAAGCTCGCTGATATATACCTGTGCAAGACCTGCATAATGCGTTGCACCACCCGTTAGATTTTCTTTTTCCTGATCCGATAGAGGTCGTATAAATTTCGCAGGCGACCCACCCCACAATTCACCAGCGGCAACCCGCTTGTTTGGCGTAACCAGTGCTCCAGCCGCAACCATTCCGCCGGTTTCCACAACGGCTCCATCCATCACAGTAGCTCCCATACCAACGAAACTACCCGTTTCTAGCGTGCAGCCATGGATCATACAATTATGACCAACGAGGACATCGTCGCCGATGATCGTGGGGTGTGTGCCGTTTGAAACATGTATGATCGTTCCATCCTGAACATTGCTGCGCTCCCCAATACGAATGTAGGAAACGTCGCCGCGCAAAACGCAATTAAACCAAACACTCGACCCCTTGCCAATGACAACGTCACCGATAACGTTTGCTGAAGGTGCTATAAATACGCCCCCTGCCACTGTGGGAACGATGCCTTTGAACGGAAACAGTTGGTTCGTCATAGGGTCTATTTATCCTGTCTTTCGCCTTATGGGAAAAGCGGTGCTTGTTCCAATGCGGTCGTTTCAGCGAGGTCAAACATCACGTTCATGTTTTGAACCGCCTGACCGCTTGATCCTTTAACCAGATTATCAATTGCTGCAATTATCGTCGCCCTTCCGGGAATACGATCATCGAAAACATTAATTACGCAATTGTTTGAGCCCCGGACCATCTGGGTTTGCGGCACAGCGCCCTCAGGCAACAATCTTATGAAAGGCTCATCACCAAAAGCAGCGGAATATTCCGCCCTCACATCCCGGACAGTTTTTCCTGGTGAAAGCCGGACATGACCGGTAATTAATTCTCCCCGGCTCATAGGCACCAGATGCGGGACAAAATTCACTCGAATATCAGCTGCAGGAACCTTTATCGATTTAGCGATTTCCTGTTCTATTTCCGGTGCATGTCGATGCGACGCAATACTGTAGGGGCTGAGACCTTCTCCTGCTTCGCTAAACAGAGTCATTTGTTTTAAACCTCGCCCTGCACCGGTGGTTCCGGATTTCGCATCGATTACGAGATCATGGGGATCAATAAGCCCAGCCGAAACCAATGGCAACAGTGCCAATAAAACTGCTGTTGGATAGCAGCCGGGGCAAGCGACAAGTCTCGCATTCTTGATTTCATCACGATTAAATTCAGTCAGCCCGTAAACGGCTTCGGATTGCAATTCCATAGCGAAATGCTCATGCCCATACCATTCTTCATAGGTTGCCGGATCCTCAATGCGAAAATCCGCAGATAAATCTATTATTTTCAAAGTCGTTGATAACCCGACTATAATTTCTTGCGTCGTGCCATGGGGCAACCCGCAGAATACGACATCCACGTCGTCCCACGGAGCAGAATCTACAGAAATCATGTCTGGCAATCCGTATCCGCCTAAATGTGGGTAAACATCCTGAACTGGTTGACCAGCTTTCCGATCCGCGGTTAAGAAGCAAATTTCTATATTCGGATGCCGTAGCAATAACCGCATAACTTCCGCACCCGTGTAACCGCTGGCACCAAGGATACCTGCCTTAATTTTCTGAGTAGGATTCATCATGTATTACAGACGCTCATTGACGAGGTCTGCTCCTTCTTCTTCGCAATTAGGTAACCAAATATTGCTGATGCTGACCTTTCAACGCTTTGTCTGCAAACCAGATCAATATGTTTAAATCAAATCCTTCACGGCTGTCGTCATCCAGTCGGAGACGGCCTTTTTTAAGGCCCGCTAGAATATCCTTATTTGCTTTTCGAAGAAGAGCGTTGCGAACAGCGCCGCGAACATCAAGTTGATCTTTCATTTCTACAATCAACTCTTCACCTTTAAGGGTATGAACATAGTCCTTAATTTGTATTGAAAATGCATCATCGGCATTCAAGCGAATACCCAGGTCTTCAATCTTCAAATCGTCCCCATTATTAATTGGGTAGTCCATATCCATAAAGTCCTTACGCGTTATAAACAACTTTCAGCATGTTGTTTACATCAAATAATGAGCTTGGCAATGCCTGGTCCAGCATCAAGAGCAATATAGGCAATAAAAAAGGCGGCTCTCGCCGCCTTTTCAATAATTCCGAACATATTTTAGTCCAGCAGCACGAGCTCTTCAGCGGATGCCTTGCCGTTTCGACCTTCAACCAGTTCAAATTGAACTTTAGCGTTTTCTTGAAGGGTCGTTAACCCAGCTTTTTCAACAGCTGAAATATGCACAAAAGCGTCTGACCCGCCACCTTCTGGCTCGATAAATCCAAATCCCTTAGTCGGGTTAAACCACTTTACTGTACCAATTGCCATTTTTTGTCTCCTGGACACTAAATCTATAGAACCGTACACAGCCGCTGACAAAGTGCCCAATTGCAGCGAACAGTGAACGTAAGGGCATTGCGCTACATCTATAAGAATGCATATACAATACTCCGATATTTCGGGTAATAGAAAATATTCAAGATTGCAAGTAAGAATCTTGTCAATTGAAGTTTTTGTGATCTTCATCACCAGATAAATATCAACTTGCCTTTAATCAGTATGGTCTGAAAATTGATTGGTGGTAAGTTGTGGTCTCAAAAATGGAGACGCCCCATGTTGCCTGATTCCGCGCTTATCTTTTCCTTTGTTTTAAGCGCACTACTGCTTACTTTAGCCCCTGGTCCTGACATAGTTTATGTGGCCATGAGAGGCCTATCACAGGGATGGCGGGCTGGGGTAGTTGCCGCACTCGGCCTTATTACCGGAATTTTCGTTCATATTACGCTTGCAGGCCTCGGCCTTTCAGTCTTACTGGCATCTTCTCCGATCCTCTTCACCATTATCAAATATGCCGGGGCTTTTTATATAATCTATATCGGTTGGCAAATAGCTCGCTCGGGACCTCTCAATGTGGAAAAAAGCGCCCATCACCCGACCCTCGGCCAGATATACCGACAAACCATTCTAATGAATATTTTAAACCCAAAGGTAGCTCTCTTCTTTTTGGCCTTTTTACCGCAATTTGTTGATCCGACTTCAACACATGCGACAGCCCAGTTTATATTTTTTGGTTTCTTGTTTCAGGTCTGCGCTCTCTTGGTGATGGGTAGTATGGGTATATTCGCCGGCACAATCGCGTCGGCTTTGAAACAAAACAAGGCTGTAGGTTTATATATTAATCGTGTCAGCGGCTCTATCGTAATGCTCTTGGGAATATTCATTCCGGCAAAAGATATTTGGGATTTCGTTTTAAAAAACTAGGAGATTAGTGTGAGCAAAGATACTTCGATTCTTAAAGGTAGTTGTCTTTGTGGTGCCGTCGCTTTTGAAGTAGAGCCACCACTACGAGATATTATTTCCTGCCATTGCACGCAATGCCAAAAATCCAGCGGACATTATTTCGCCGCGACTGCGGCCACCAAGGACGCGCTGCATTTTACGCAAGACCGTGGCCTCAAATGGTTTAAATCCTCTAACTGGGCAGAGCGCGGGTTCTGCATGGAATGCGGTGCAAATATGTTCTGGCGACGACCAAATCACGACATGGTCAGCATTCTTGCTGGAAGCCTGGACGGGGACACAGGTTTGAAGACTGTTCGTCATATATTTGTCGCTGACAAGAAAGATTATTACGATATCGCGGACGGGCTACCGCAATTCGACAGTTTTCCAGAAGAAATGAAAAAACAATAGAGGTTATAAAATGCTCTTAAAGGGGTCTTGTCACTGCCAAGCTGTAACTTTTTCTCTGGAATCTGATCAGCCCTACCCTTTCAATCACTGTTTTTGCAATATTTGCAGAAAAACGCAGGGCGGTGGCGGATATGCCATAAATTTGGGCGGTTACTCGAGCTCCTTAACAGTTGAAGGCGCTGAACATATTTCCATCTATCAGGCCGCGATTGAAATGACCGACGGAGAATATCAAACCAGTAACGCGAAGCGCCATTTCTGCGCCAAATGTGGAAGCGGCCTTTGGCTTAATGATAGTCGCTGGCCAGAACTCGTTCATCCTTTTGCATCGGCTATCGACACAGAGCTGCCAGTTCCGCCTGAACGAACCTATATGATGATCGCGTCGAAAAACAGCTGGGTTCCCCTTAATCGTGGCAAGAATGACAAGGTTTTTAAGGCGTATCCGGACGAATCTCTTTCTGACTGGCACCAACGCGTTAGTATTGACAAGAACTCGTCGACATGAAGAATATTAATTTGGATAGTTGGAATCGCCGGCGACAATTCGAGCTATTTCGTGGTTTTGATTTTCCTCATATGAGCGTAACCGGCCCAGTTGAAATAACGGAATTCATGGATCAGGCGAAATCACGAAATTTTTCGATATTTAACGCCGTCCTATTTACGATTATGAAAACGGCTAATGGTATTAGTGAATTTCGAACCCGGTTTGGCGGCGAAAAAGTTTACGAATATGACACAGTTCATCCTTCTTTCACGGTGCCGATCGCCGACGATCAATTCGCCTTTTGTGAAGTGGTTTTCGATGACGATTGGAACGTATTTGATGCCGCATGCCGGCTGGCAAAAATTGAGGGAGAAAAACAAACGGAGTTAGATGAAAATACTTCTACCGAAGACCATTGGATTTATCTTAGCTGTACGCCCTGGTTGGATTTTACAGCAGCGCATCATCCAGTTGCGAGTGCGGAAGATTGTATTCCCCGCATTGCCTGGGGGAAAATTACCAATTCTGACGGCCGTTGGACAATGCCTGTCAATGTACAGGCGCACCACGCACTGGTTGACGGGTTACATATTGCAAACTTTTATAAAATGTTGAAGGAGAACTTGAAAAACTTCTAGTTGCTAGGCGTAGGCTTAAAATCAAGATTGATAAATGTGCTCCGCTCAACACCGAGTTGCCGTATTTGATCTGTCCGCGCATCGCGAGCGCCGTTTCCTTCAAATCCGTTAGAATAGAAAACCAGTCGATTACAATTGTCACACTCATCTAGTAAAGGAAAACCAACAGATATGGTTCTGACGGTTTGCCCGCTTTCCGCCGTTCCGGTCAATGTTGTAATAATCCCGCAGGGCCGTCTCGTCAGTTCCAGCATAATTTGACCAGCTTGTGCCCGTGTATCTTCAGGATAAAAATCCAATAGGTTTCTTCCCGTAAGTTCAGTTCCCATTTGCTCGGCAAGATTGGTTCCAGCAAGGCGCGAAATAATTTCAGTCTCTGAAATAACTTCGTATATTTGAATACCAGGTAAAAGTGACACTATTTTCGTTGGATCAAATTTACTACGCCGTGGCACCAATTGATCATAGTCTAGTCCACGCCAGTATAGTGCGAATTCCTTGGATTCTTCAGTAATCCAGTCAATTTCTTCAAAAACTTTCATAGACATAAAAATACGCCCTGTCCCACCCAGAATAAAGTCTCGCTATTTTTGACTAGCGACCCTAAAATTTTTTCGTTTTTAATTCACTTGTTTTATATACATACTCTCCTTTTATGCAACCCTAGTTTGACCGATACACTTTTTTGCAAATAATAGTTGGGTTAATACATAAACCCTTATTGCGATTATTTGTTGTAACTTACAGCCAACCCCGCTCGAGCATCATTTTGAATTCCATATTGGGGAATGGGATACCGCAATCCGTTGGAAGAAAGCTTGGCAAGACCTTCCACCACTTTAGGAAGATATGCAGGTGGAATAGCCATCAATAATTCGTCTTCCATAACACCACCATAACGGCGCTCTGCGAAACATGGCAGCGACAGGCTAGGCTCCCCCGTCGACAAAGCTCTTCCCCAGGAATCAGCGCAGGAAGATTCTCCCACGACACTAAAATCCAGTTTCTTGTATCCCGCCCATTGTAAGCCGTTAATAAACAAGATCATTTGTGCTGGTGTCATATAAATCAAACAAATATCTGGCGGGTTCAATCTACCGGATGATAAGGGCGATACAGCCATCGCCGTGTACGTTCCTGCCGGTACGACTTGCATTGCCGTTTGGTGATTAGTGGCATCTTCCGTTGTCTCGTACCAAACGCCGGCATAGTTCTCCCCTTTTTGCCAAGCGTCGTCCTGGGGGCGCAATCCAAGCACAGCCCCACATTGAGCACCGACGAAATCATCAGCCGTGGCACCGACAGTCCAACCTAACCGGCAAGCCTGCGCGACAATTTGATCCGCGGTGTGAATGAATTGCGGGCGCCGAATGCGATCAACGGCTTCCATCTCTTCAACCGTTTCGAATAACTTCATACCAATTGGTGTGGCCCGTAACCGAAGGTACTTGTTAAGCCCGCCGAGAAGCTCGTCCCAATTATAAAATTCTTTCATCTTTTTCATTTTTTTCTCCCTTTTTTATAGATTGGCATGGCCGCATTTGAATGTCACCTGGTTAGGCCGCCTGTATACTATTTTACAAGGCCGCTTTATCCGCTTACGGTTAAGTATTGAAATTCGCGATGAGGTGTCACTCGGATGATCCGAATTACCGATGAGAACCGAAAATGGTGGGTTCTCGCCGCTATGGGCGGCACACTCGCACTCATTGTGCTTGACGAAACCGTCGTTGGCGTCGCCCTTCCAACTATTCAAAAAGAACTCGGCATGTCGCAGGTCGGTAGCCACTGGATCGTCAATGCTTATTTTCTGATTTTCACCGTTCTCGCTGCGGCGGCAGGTAAAATGGGAGACTTATTCGGTTACCGCAGGATGTTTATGGGCGCCCTCATCATTTTCGGCTTATCTTCGATTGCCTGTGGATTTGCTGAAAATAGCGCCTGGATTATCATTGCGCGCGGATTTCAGGGACTTGGCGCGGCGGTGATCTTTCCGTTTACTGTCGCAATGATCACAGCTGTTTTTCCACCAGAACAACGCGGACGAGCCTTTGGCATACAAACAGCCATTGGCGGCACATTTATTTCTCTCGGGCCGCTGGTTGGTGGATTTTTCACAGAGGTACTCAGTTGGCGATGGATTTTCTGGATCAACATTCCGTTGATCATTATCATTGCCGTGGTGGTCCTATCTGCCTGGCGCGAACCACACAAGCCAACGAACGAGGGAGCTTCAGGATTTCAACAAGTCGATTTCAAAGGACTTGGATTGATGATTGTCGCTCTAAGCACCTTCGTCATTGCCGCAATGGAAGGGCCGGATTACGGTTGGGATAATCCATTTATCATGGCTGGATTCGCTGTCGGTCTGATAGCTGCAATTGCGTTTGTTTTTGTGGAGACACGGTTGAAAAATCCACTCATCGAGCTCTCTTTGTTTTCCATGCGCACTTTTTCCGTGATGAATGCCACCGTATTTATGGGCGAGTTCGGCAAAATAGCCTTGATCATTTTTGGCGCCCTTTTGCTGCAAGATAAATTTGGCATGAATCCATTAATTGCTGGCGTTGCCCTGCTGCCAGCTGTCATCCCTTCTCTGTTTTCATCGCTAATTGCTGGATCTTTAGCCGACAAATTTGATGCCCGTAAAATATCACTTATGGGTTTGGTATTGAACTGCAGCGCAATGGTCTGGATGGCGGTGACCGTTACTTTGGATAACTATTACTACCTTATTCCAGCCTTTATCGCTTGGGGTTGCGCACTACCGTTCCAATTTGTTTCAACCCGCCGTGCCATCGTTAATTCCGTGGCTGCCGATAAACTCGGCCAAAGCAGCGGATTGACCATGACCGCTCAGTTATTAGGCGGAACCGTAGGCATGGCAACCTGCAGTGCCCTCTACGCAAGCACAGGTCATTTCGCTGTATTATATCTTGTAACAGCGGCTATCATGGGGATTGTTGCGCTCGTTGGCTTTTTCAAGATGCGCAGTGAATTTGCATAAAAAAAGGGCCCCCCGAAGGCAGCCCTTTTCGTATTTGTATGTCCGTCGCGATTAACGCTTGGAGAACTGGAAGCTCCGGCGCGCTTTCGCCCGGCCGTATTTTTTCCGTTCCACAACCCGACTATCGCGTGTCATGAAGCCTGCAGCTTTCAAAGGAGGCCGCAATGCAGGTTCGTAATATGTCAGTGCTTTGGAAACACCGTGACGTACGGCACCAGCCTGGCCGGATAGTCCGCCGCCTTTAACCGTACAAATGACGTCAAACTGACCAACACGATCAGTTACTTCAAACGGCTGCAACAAAAGCATCCGCAGAACAGGACGGGCAAAATAGCTTTCCTGGTCCCGACCATTGACGATTACCTTACCAGAACCTGGTTTGATCCAAACACGTGCAATCGCGTTTTTCCGTTTACCGGTGGCATAGGAACGGCCTTGCTCGTCGATTTTTGGATCCGGCAAGGCAACTTCGATAACTTCTGCAGCTTCGATAACTTCTGCCCCGGCTTCAGCGGCGGGCGCGTCAGCTGCGGCTGCGCCGCTTGTCAGGGTTTTCAGATCCTCAAGGGAGTTTGCTTCATCAGCCATACTTAGGCTCTCCTTACGTTCTTGGAATTCATGGAAGCTACGTCCAGAACTTCGGGGTTTTGTGCTTCATGAGGATGTTCCGCTCCGGGATATACACGGAGGTTACTAAACTGTTCCCGGCCCAATGCACCGCGCGGGATCATCCGCTGAACAGCTTTCATAATCATGCGTTCCGGATTATCACCGCCCAGGATCTTTTCCGCTGTGCGGCTTTTGATCCCACCAGGATAACCAGTGTGCCAATAGAAAATTTTGTCAGTCAATTTTCTGCCTGTCAAAGCGACTTTCTCGGCATTGATGACGACAACATGATCACCGCAGTTAATGTGCGGCGTAAACATGGGTTTATGCTTACCGCGCAAACGGTTCGCAATAATCGAGGCAAGACGACCGAGAACGAGGCCTTCAGCATCGATCAGCAGCCATTTTGAGTCCACCTCAGAGGGTTTCGCAGAATAGGTTTTCATTTTAAACTCAGCCTTCGCTATAGCGTGCCATAACAAAACAAAGGGAGCACATCGCTCCCCGGTATGGCGCGGATATAATCCCTGTTGAGAGTCATGTCAAACGAAATAACGCAATTATTTCACTGATTTAACATTACGGTATCATATTACCGCATAATTTTACTTTTTTGGTGGAATAGCATATGTCAATGTTGCATGAGCTACTGGATCTTCAATTCCGATGGAGTAAATAGATATTTCCCCGGTGGCAAGAGTCTTGCCTAATTTAAGAATATTTCCCCTGGCAACTATGTCACCGGGCGCAGGTTTGCGCAAAAAATTAATATTCAAATTTGTTGTCACTGCAAGTGCCACCGGCCCGATTTGGGCCAGCAGTAAAAGATACATTCCAGTATCTGCCAGCGCCATCATTGTTGGGCCCGATACCGTACCGCCGGGGCGAAGATGTTGATCGGTTACCGACATTCGAATGGTAATTGTCTTATCATCCACATGCTCTACCCGCATATTCATATGATCTACTTGCGGAAAATGTTCACGATTGAAGTCTTCAAGCATTTTGGCTGTCATCAAAGTCACAGTCAATTTCTCCATATTTCTTAAATTATTTCTGAAACCATAAGCAGCACTCGAAAAGATGGCAACTTATTCTCGGTGAACCAGCCAATTCACAAAGACCATACAGTCATTGATCCTCTATCATAATAAGCTATGTTATGGTCCAACAGCGCGAAACGAACCTGTCTTCCGCAGAAAAGGAGGGATTAATGTCTGAAATAATCAAAGAAGAAATGATAGACGAAGATGCCATCGTCCTGACCATTGCTGATAAGATTGCGACGATACGGCTAAACAATCCGGCAGCGCGAAACGCTCTCTCAACCAGCGTCATGGCCAGTATTCAGGAAATGCTCGACGATCTGCACGGCTCCAAAGAGGCGCATGTTGTCGTATTGGAAGCAGTTGGACCGGTATTTTGTTCAGGACATAACCTGAAAGAGATTATTGGGATCGACCGTGAGGCGACGATGCTAGAGCTGTTTGAGCAATGCAGCAAGATGATGCAGAGTATCGTCAATCTGCCCAAGCCCGTAATCGCCAAGGTAAATGGCATGGCAACAGCGGCCGGAACTCAGTTGATCGCTTCATGTGATCTCGCCTTTGCATCCTCAACATCAACATTTGCAACGCCGGGTGTAAATCTTGGTTTGTTTTGTTCGACGCCGATGGTTGCTTTAAGCCGTAACGTATCTCCCAAACACGCGATGGAGATGCTGTTAGGGGGTGAATTTGCGGACGCCGAGCAGGCAGCTCGTATTGGGCTGATAAATTATGCGGTAGCGGAAGAAGATCTGGACAAGACGGTTCTTGACTATGCAAACCGTATTGCGTCGAAATCTCCCCTCACCGTCCGTACTGGAAAAGCCGCATTCTACAGCCAACTGACAATGCCGTTGGACGAGGCCTATGCTTATACGTCACGCGTCATGTCTGAAAATATGCAGACGCTAGACGCACAAGAAGGCATATCCGCCTTTTTAGAAAAACGTAATCCGAAATGGCGCGGTGAATAGCCCTTATGAATCATGACAATTATGAAGATGCTTATATCGGCGATATTCTAAATACTGTCGAAACGATAGCCGTTGTTGGCGCCAGCGATAATCCGGCACGCCCCAGCTATTACGTTATGAAATATATGAAGCGTAAGGGGTTTCGTCAAATTCCGGTCAATCCTGGCAAAGCTGGAAACGAGATCATCGGTGAGACTGTCTACGCCTCCTTGCTTGATATTCCCGTACCTGTGGACATGGTCGATTGCTTTCGAGCCAGCGACGCCATTCCCGGTATCGTTGATGATGCGATTAAAATCGGCGCCAAAGTAATCTGGATGCAACTCGGTGTCCGTCATGACGAGGCCGCCGCCAAGGCTGAAGCCGCCGGTTTAAAGGTTGTCATGAATAAATGCCCAAAAATTGAATACGGACGCCTGTCCGGTGAGATTGCATTCATGGGTGGGCGCTCCGGCATAATTTCCGCAAAACGTCAAAAACTTGTTAGAAAGAAATAATATGAGCGATCCGAAATTTGAAACCTTGTCCATTCATGCCGGTGCAACACCCGACCCAACCACAGGCGCCCGTGTAACACCAATCTATCAGACGGCGTCCTATGTTTTCGATGATGTGGATCATGCGGCAGAACTTTTCAACCTACAGGCTTTTGGCAATATCTATAGCCGCCTTACCAACCCAACCAATGCCGTGCTCGAAGAACGAGTCGCAACACTTGAAGGCGGTGCAACAGGTCTTGCTGTCGCGTCAGGTCACGCGGCGCAATTGGTGACATTTCATACTTTAATGGAAGCTGGCGACGAATTTCTGGCATCAACTCGGCTATATGGCGGATCGATCACTCAATTTAGCCAGGCGTTTAAGAAGTTTGACTGGAACGCCATTTTCGTTGACCCGAAAGACCCGGAAGATTTCCGAAAAGCCATGACACCAAAATGTAAGGCTATTTTTATCGAAAGCCTTGCCAACCCCGGTGGTGTTATGACCGACATTCAGGCTATCGCGGATATCGCCCATGAAGCGAATATTCCTCTCATCGTTGACAACACATTGGCTACGCCATTTCATTGCCGACCCATTGAGTGGGGCGCAGACATTGTTTTACATTCGGCCACAAAATTTCTTGGCGGACACGGAAACTCTGTTGGCGGGGTTATTGTCGATAGTGGAAAATTCGATTGGCGGGGATCCGGAAAATTTCCAACAATGAGTGAACCTAACCCCTCCTATCATGGCCTGAAATTTCACGAGACCTTCGGCGAACTAGGCTTTGGCATAGCATGTCGCGCATTGGGGCTTCGCGATTTGGGTCCAGCGCTATCCCCTTTCAATGCTTTTCTGATACTGACGGGCATCGAAACCTTGCCCCTTCGCATGGAGCGCCACAGCCGAAATGCACTCGCCGTTGCCAACTATCTCAAAGACCACGATAAAGTGGCTTGGGTTTCCTATGCAGGGTTACCCAGCGATCCCTATTACGAATTGGGACAGAAATACCTTAATGATGGGGCCGGTGCGGTTTTAACTTTTGGGATAAAAGGCGGGTATCTTGCCGGTATTCAAATGGTCGAGAATATGGAACTCTTCTCGCATTTGGCCAATATTGGCGATACCCGCAGTCTGATCATCCATCCAAGTTCAACCACACATCGCCAACTTGAAGAGGAACAACAAGTAGCAGCGGGTGCAGGACCAGATGTTATCCGGTTATCCATCGGGATCGAGAATATAGATGATATTGTCGCCGACTTGGCGCAATCGCTTTCCAAAGTCACGATAACCGACTAACGATCATATGTCGCAAGTTCGATAAGGTTGAGATCCGGGTCCCGCACGTAAATGGATGTGATGGGCCCGGTTGCTCCTGTACGACTAACAGGCCCTTGTAAAATAGATATGGACGCCGCCTCCAACTTGATCTGCAATTCAGCAAGATTGCCTGACAAAATAAAACAAAGATCCGCGGTTCCGGGTTTGGCAAGCAGCGCTCGCGGCTCCAATTCTCTTCCTTGAATATGTAAATTTATTTTTGAGCGCCCGAACGTCAGCGCCTGTCGGCCCTCCCCGAAAACTTCAAGCCCCATTCCAAGAACATTGCAATAGAATTCCTTGGTATCTTCGAGATTTGCCACCGTCAGGACGAGATGATCTAGCCGATCAATCATAAGAACGCCTTCCATAGAGTTCGTGAACCACAAACAGACTGAACGTCAAAACGATAATACCACCAGCCTGATGCAATGCTCCCAACGACACAGGGACCACGTAGAGCAGCGTAAGGATACCAATAAAGATCTGAATAAACACAACAATCAACAAATATGATATGGACGATCGAACCGCCAATTCAATATTTTGAGAGCGGCTAATCAGGTACAAAAGAACGCTGACAGCGGCAACAGCATAGGCGACCATTCGATGGGTAAATTGGACGGCAGCGGGATTTTCGAGAAAATTTACGTACCAAGGCTGCATGTACAGCAATTCTTCCGGTACAAAATGGCCCGCCATTAATGGCCAGTCATTAAAGACAAATCCGGCATTCAATCCCGCGACAAACCCGCCGATCAGAATTTGAAGGGAAATTAGGGCAAGCAAAGCTATTGACCAGAATCGAGCGGATCCAGGTTCCTGGCTCCTGCGGTTTTTTACGGGGCGCAATAGATCAAAGACTGTCCACAAAATCACCGAATAGATCAAGCTGGCAAGTGCCAGATGAGCTGTTAGGCGATAATGGCTGACATCCGGATCATCGACAAGACCGCTCTTGACCATGAACCAACCCATGCCACCTTGTAAGCCGCCCAATATAAAGAGAAAGGTCAGCCGCGGAACCAGCGGGCCCCGGATCCGCCGGAAAACAAGAAATAAAACAAACGGGATAAAAAAGGCGAGGCCAATGACCCGGCCAAGAACACGGTGGGAAAATTCAAAGGCATAAATCCCTTTGAACTCCGATAATGACATCCCCTTGTTCACCTGTTGATACTCCGGGAACGCTTTATACCGGTCAAATTCAGCTGTCCACGCCTGGTCACTGAGCGGCGGCAACCAGCCCGTCACGGGCTTCCAGTCGGTCATGGACAAGCCTGAATTGGTCAGCCGGGTCACTCCGCCCAGGACGATCATCGCAAATACCAATATAGCTACCAGAATCAGCCAGGAAACAATCAGTTTCTGGCTTGTCGGGACCGCGGCAGAAGACGATACGGCATGTTCATTTTCCATGCTTGGCAACATACCGAACTACCGACAGAATGCAATGCCTTGCGACCATCCGCCGCAGTTCTAAGAGACCTCTCGGACATTCAACCGAGCCATCAAATCTTCCTGTGTTATCGCATAGAGCTGATCGAGAAATTGCGGCAGGAAACTGCCTGGGCCCTGTGATTTCATTGCCGCCATTTCCCCTGCAATACTTACCAGTGAGATGGCGTTTCGCGCCGCGGTATAAGGGGTTTCGCTCACCGCTGAAAAAGCACCTGTAATTGCTGCCAGAATACAGCCCATTCCCGTGATATTCGGCATAAGACTGGAACCATTTGCATGGATCGTACAATTCGTTCCATCGAGCACCACATCTTCCGGGCCGCTAATAGCTATCGCCGACACATCAAATTCATTTATCAAGGATTGTGCTGCCGTGATTGCGTCAGACGGCAGGTATAAACTGTCTACCCCTTTTGATTGCACCTGTTGATTGGCGAGCGCCAGTATTTCGCCGCCATTCCCCTTCACGATTGGTCCATTTGCCTGTTTAAGAAGAGAAAGTGTCGTATTTGTTCGTAGGGCACTTGCTCCGGCGCCCACTGGGTCAATAACAATCGGAATTCGCTTTCTATTGGCATATTCCACCGCAATCTCCATGCTCTTTATCTGCTGCAAATCCAGCGTTCCAATATTGATAACCAAGGCATTGGAGATACCGACAATTTCTTCAAGCTCTTCGGGCGCATGGGACATAAGGGGAGAGGCCCCAAGTGCAAGCAGCGCATTCGCCGAAAAATTGGTGACAACAAGATTGGTAATATTGTGAATCAGCGGCCGGTTTTCGCAAATCGATTCATAGTCTGACCAAATTGACTCTATAATTTTCTGTTGCATGTCCTTGCTTCCATTTATGTGATCGTAGGAAACGTGACATCAACAACCGACTAAAAGGGCGATTTCTGACAACGGCACACTCCCTACGCTGGTTTTAACCAGATCAGGTTCAAAGGGACAGGCAAACAAGCCATCTCAGCAATAGCGCCCCTGGGGTTGTAACACTGGCACTTTACTGTTTGTGCTCCTGCGCTGTCTAGTTGAATTTAACCAAAAATATCGCCTTCGAACCCTCAATCGTACGGGAGCCAATTACAGCTCAAATAATAGTATTTTACATTGACCTGACTTAAGGCCAGCGTGATATGAAAATGAATGCCCACGCTCGGAGACCTCAAAACTTATAACCGCAGAATTGAAATTCGGTGTCATGACTGCACGAGATCTGCTGTGCTGGTCACCGATATATTAATTGAAAATTTGAAAAAGCGCTTACCGCCTGCCCTTGTCTATGTGATGCCAGTTGAGAACATTTCAAAGCGCATGGTCTGTAGCAGCACCAACTGCCAATCCAAGAACCTGTCCACCTACCCCGCGCCCTCGCCGACGACACCTTTTGAAACGGGTTATGAGTATCCTCATTTCACTCCGGGATAAGATTACTCTGTGTCGGGATTTCTATAATCCGGGCATAAACCTACGTCAGCAATTGAACCGGCAGCGCGTTGAGCGCGGCGCGATTCTGAGTGCCGTGTAACGTCATTTATACTGGAGTTTGCCAATTCGCAGCAAGCACACTATCCAATGGATCATATGTAGGATCCGACAGATCAGTCTCGCCACCGCCAGGCGGAGAGAAACTAGCCATGGCAGAAACAAGGGCTTCGACACCCGTTATATCTGTTACTTGCCCATCACTCGTCTCAATACCTTCAATCTTGTTATCAGCTGCGGCATACCAGTTTTCGACAGTGATCTGATCACTGGTGCCAATAACCGAGATGAGTAAGTCGTCCCCCGTTTGCTCGAACCAAAGCTGGTCATGGTCGATGCCTGTATCAAGGACAAGGGTGTCCGAGGCCCCATCCGAGGCGTTATCATCAATAACGTCCTGGCCGTCACCACGAGTGAAGATGTAGCTGTCTGCGCCCTGACCACCCGAGATCGTATCATCGCCTACGCCACCTTCCAGAACGTCAGCGCCATAACCGCCTTCAAGTATTTCATTGCCGTCATGCCCGATGAGGATGTCGTCGCCTGATGTTCCTATGGAAACTCTGTCTGCAGCCCCGTAAATTCGGCTAAACACACCTTCGCTGGATCCATCACCTGATACCGATGTCCATGTAATAATAAAACCGCCATCGGTAAGCGCTGCAATTGATGGATGATGTTGACTACTGGTCGTATAATCATTCACTTGGAATTCTGTTCCAACAACGGCCCCACTTGCATCATATTCCTGGCCAAATATGCCGTAACTGCTGCCGTCTTGGCCATTTGATGCCCAGACTGCGACAAAACCACCGCCGGTAAGCCCTACAACATCCGAATATCTTTGCAGGCTCGTCGTATAAGTATTTGCTTGAAATTCTGCGCCTATCATTTGACCAGAAGCGTCAAAGCGTTGGCCAAATACTCCATAGTTGCTCCCATCCTGAGCATACGATTCCCACGTGACAACAAAACCACCGTTTTGCAACATCGCCACGGATGGCTCTCTTTGTGTACTAGAATAGTAAGTGTTTATTTGGAACTCTCCTCCCACTGCCACGCCAAGAGACGTATATAGCTGTGCAAAGACACCTGTACCGCTGCCATCCAATGCACCAGCACTATCCCAGACTGCAACAAAACCACCCCCTGCTAGACCAGTTAAATTAGGATTGTTTTGGCTACCCGAAGTCGTCGTGTTAAAACGCAACTCTGTGCCTACCATATTTCCTAGTGCGTCATAGGCTTGACCATAAGCTCCCTGGGAACTGCCATCTTGCGACGTAGAGTACCAAGCAACCACAAAGCCACCACCCGCAAGTCCTGTTACATCCGGCTCATATTGCGCATTACTTGTATAAGTATTCGCATGAAATTCAGCGCCAACCGCAACACCGCTAGAGTCATATCGTTGGCCATAGATACCATATGATGGATCTTGACTACCTGCGTAAACTACGACAAAACCGCCATCATCTAATCCAGCAACAGCCGGATAGGACTGCGTCCCGGAGGTATATGTATTAACCAGAAATTCAGAACCTAAAGCACCGCCCTGCCCGTCATATCTCTGCCCATAAATTTCTGCTCCGGAATGCATGGAATTCCACACAACGACATAGCTCCCGTCGTCAAGCACGGCAACTGACGAATAACGCTGCTGTTGAGAAATTGACGTATTAACTTGCTGAATGGTCGCATTAACCGTGGGATCAAAAACCTCAACAGTCATCTCTCCAATTGTTATGTCCCCATTTTCATCTACAAATCGATAGGTAAAGCTGTCTGAGCCACTGAAGCTTGCATCTGGAGTATAGCTATAGGATCCGTCTGGATTGACAGTAACGGACCCGTTTGTCGGGCCTTCCTTCATGTCATAGACCAGCGAACCAACATTTTGTCCATAGCCCTTAGATAGGATTCCACTGGCTACAGCGTCTATGGGTACGTTGATCAATCCGCCTTCAATTGCCGCTGTAAAAAAGCCGTTGCCATCCATAACCCCATCAGCGAACTCGAATTGCGCTATCCCGCTTAAATCGTCGATACCATCACTTCCTGAGTTTAGATGTTCAATCGACCAATTACCCGTCAAGGCATCTTTCAAGACATTGTATTCAGCGAAAGATGCCGAATATCTTGCAGCATCGTCGCCTTCACCGCCCACGAGGGTGTCATCTCCAGCACCGCCGGTAAGCGTATCATTGCCAGCACCGCCAATCAGAAGATCATCCCCACTGCCTGTGGTTATGCTATCGTCGCCCTCAAACCCTGTTATTAGGTGATTAGTTGCCGAACCTGTCGTGTCAAGTGTATCGGCACCTGCTGTTGCTTGGGTAAATGTCGCAATATCCTCAATCTTGATTGAGCGGCCATCGTTTAAGGTAATATGTTCAATGGTATTTTTGTTGTCAGTCCAGTCAATAATCTGTACATGATCCAGCAGCTGTGATGCTGTCGTTCCCGTATCGCTCTCATTGCGGATCCCGATATAGAGGTCATTCCCGATGAGCTCAAACGCCAGGTCATCCAGCGTAATTCCGGCGCCAAGCTGCAAGATATCATCGCCACCTTCTTTCTCCTGTAAAATATTTACATAGTGAGGAACCCAAATGGCTG
>NZ_JBALWD010000004.1:0-184889 GCF_036960985.1 Sneathiella sp.
GCATAAATGTACAGTGGAAGCGCTACCTGTCTTACTTGCACAATTTAAGGCCAAACTAAAAGCCGTAGAAGAGAGTGATGTAGAACTTCAAAAACTGCGACAAGAAGCGAAAGACGCGAAAGTTGCCTTCGTCCTCAAAGCAAATAAATTAAGTGAGCATCGTAAAATCGCGGCGACCAAAATGGACACGGCAGTAAAAAGAGAGTTGGGTCCGTTAAAACTCGGCAGTGCTCAATTTATAACGAAAGTTACAGATTTGGATGAAGCTCATTGGGGATCCTCCGGATCAAACAAAGTTGAATTCCTGATTTCAACAAATCCCGGAAGTACTGCGGGTTCTTTGATAAAGATAGCGTCCGGCGGCGAACTTTCCAGATTCATGCTTGCCTTAAAAGTAGTTCTGGCAAAATCCGGTTCAGCACCGACACTTGTTTTTGACGAAGTGGATCGCGGTGTAGGCGGGGCAACTGCCGATGCTGTTGGCGAACGATTACGTAGGTTGGCGGAACAATTGCAAGTTCTTGTAGTAACCCATTCCCCTCAAGTCGCCGCATCGGGCGAGGCTCACTGGAATATTCAGAAAACTGATAACGGTAGCGGAACAACAACCTCTGTTGTTCGGCTAAGCTCAGTTCAAAGACAGGAAGAGATCGCTAGAATGCTGTCTGGGGCGACGATTACGAATGAGGCACGGGCCGCGGCTCAAAGCCTGATACAGGGCTGATGGAATGGAAGATATAGCAAAACTGAGGGCTGATACCGCAGCGATAGAGCATAAGCGATTGGCAGCCGAAATTAGGAATCATGACGCTCGGTATTATCAAGATGATGATCCATTAGTTTCGGACGCAGATTACGACGAGTTGCGACGCGCATTAGTCGGATTGGAACAGAAATTTCCGGTTTTAATTACACCGGATAGCCCTACCCAAAGTGTTGGTAGTGCACCGGCAAAAGGGTTTGGTAAAGTACGGCACAAAGTTCCAATGCTATCTTTGGATAACGCTTTCAATAGCGACGAACTGCAGGAATTTGAAAACCGAGTGCGTCGATTTTTAGGATTGCCGCCTGATGAAGAAGTTGCTTTTTTTGCAGAGCCCAAAATAGATGGATTGTCGGCCAGCCTTAGATATGAAGCTGGGTTTTTTGTTCAGGGGGCGACACGGGGAGATGGCCAAGAAGGTGAAGATATCACTGAAAACCTGAAGGGTGTCGTTGACCTTCCTCTTCGTTTGGAGGGCTCAGAGGAGATCACACCATTTGTATTTGAAGTGCGCGGCGAGGTTTACATGTCCGGCGCTGATTTTCGAGCTCTCAACGAGGCGCAGCTGGCGAATAATGCGAAAACCTTTGCGAACCCCAGAAACGCTGCCGCGGGTAGTTTGCGACAGTTGGATACGTCGATAACGGCTTCTAGAAACCTTCGCCTGTTTGCGTATGCCTGGGGGGATGCTTCTGAGATTCCGGGCAAGTCACAGTCGGAAATACTCGAACAATTTGCTAAATGGGGGTTTTCGGTCAACCCTCTATCTCGTGTATGCGCCAATATGGCAGAGGCCATAGATTCTTATCGTAAAATAGAGGAATTACGGTCGTCGCTCGATTACGACATTGATGGTGTTGTATTCAAAGTAAACCGTCTGGATTGGCAAGCCCGCCTCGGATTTGTAAGCCGTAGTCCACGTTGGGCAATTGCTCATAAATTTCCGGCAGAGAAAGCAAGTACCTTAGTTCAGGATATCGAAATCCAAGTTGGTCGCACTGGTGCGCTAACACCCGTTGCAAGGCTGCACCCCGTAACTGTTGGAGGAGTTGTTGTATCTAATGCGACTTTGCATAACGAAGAAGAAATTGAACGCAAGGACATTCGCGTAGGCGATACCGTCATAATTCAACGCGCTGGCGATGTTATTCCACAAGTGGTTGAGGCCAATTTGGCAAAAAGGCCAGAAAATAGTTTACCTTTTAAGTTTCCGACAGTTTGCCCTGTCTGTGGCAGTCATGCTGTTAAGGAGATTAATGCCATTACCGGAAAGACGGATGTAATCAGGCGCTGTACTGGTGGCTTGATCTGCCGTGCGCAGGCGGTAGAACGACTGAAGCATTTCGTTTCACGCAATGCACTAGATATTGATGGATTGGGCGCTAAGCAAATAGAAGCCTTTTATGCTGATGATCTTATAAAGTCTCCTGCTGATATCTTCACTCTCAAAAAACGCGATAGTACGCCCGGCAATTTGCAACGGCTTAAAAATAGAGATGGCTTTGGTGACAAAGCCATTAATAATCTGTTTGGGGCGATTGATGAGCGGCGTCATATTGACTTGGATCGATTTATCTATGCCCTTGGCATCCGCCATATTGGACAGGGCAATGCACGTTTGTTGGCAAGAAATTACGTAACGTTCGACAATTTGCGAGCCGCTCTAGATACGGCAAGAGACGATGCCGGTGAGCAGTATGTCGATTTATTGAATATCGATGGTATCGGCGAAGCTGTTGCCGACGCCACTCGCGAGTTTTTCAATGAGGAAAAAAACCAAGAGATTCTGAATGAACTTCTGGAAGAAGTGGAAATACTGGACTTTGATATTCCAACCAATGACAGCCCTATAGCCGGGAAGATAGTTGTCTTTACAGGGTCTTTGGAATTGATGACGCGCGCAGAAATGAAAGCCCGAGCAGAAGGGCTTGGAGCTAAGGTCAGCGGATCCATTTCCGCCAAAACCGATTATCTCGTCGCTGGCGAGAAGGCTGGCTCCAAACTCAAAAAAGCTACCGATCTGGGTGTGCAGGTTTTAACTGAACAAGAGTGGGTTGACTTAATGGGCACGTCTTAAGCTCTAAATAGAAGTTGTGGCCGATTGCAGCCAATCTTTAACATCTCGGGAAACTAGGGGTGAAATTTTGTTCCATACGGATTGATGATAGCTGTTTACCCATTGCAATTCTTCAGTGGTTAGTAATGACGTCTCAATCAAATTCTGATCAAGCGGAGCAAAGGTTAGGGTTTCGAAACCGTAAGTCGTTAATTCCGCATTCTTCAAACCATCAACTTCATAAACAGTCACAAGGTTCTCAATCCGGATCCCGTAATCGTTTGCTTTGTAATACCCGGGTTCATTCGAAATAATCATGCCGGGTTGGAGGGCTATTGAATTTGGCATTTTTGAAATGCGCTGCGGCCCTTCATGGACAGATAAATAACTTCCAACACCGTGGCCTGTACCATGATCATAATCAAGGCCTGCGGCCCAAAGGGGTGCTCTGGCCAACGTATCAAGCTGACTCCCCGTTGTTCCCTTTGGAAACCTGGCGGTTGCCAGAGCAATATGACCTTTGAGAACCAGAGTAAAGCGTTGCCGCATCTCTTCCGTTGGTTCCCCGACTGCAATAGTGCGCGTTATATCAGTTGTACCGTCTAGATACTGTCCGCCGCTATCAACAAGGTAGAGTGTACCTGTTTCAAGTTTACGGTTGGATGCATCAGTCGAGCGATAATGACAAAGAGCGCCGTTGGGCCCGGCCGCCGAAATTGTCGGAAAACTTAGGTCTTTAAATTTATCCCCCGTCTTACGGAATTCCCGTAATTGAGCTTCCGCAGAGATTTCATCCACAGATCCGGATGCTGCATTTAAAGAAAGCCAATGCAAAAACTTTGTAACAGCAGCACCATCTCGAATGTGGGCACTCCGCGTCCCTGCAACTTCAGTGGCATTTTTCGTGGCTTTTGGCAGTAAGCACGGATCGTCCGCCCGAATAATTTTGGCCTGCGCGCTTGTTAGTTTGTTTACGATCCATTGGCTGGTTGTGGAGGGATCGATTTGAACAGACTTACCGTTGAGACTGGTAAGACCTTCGTGGAATTGGTCAGGATTAAATAATCGGACACTATTTCCCAGATGTTCCGATAATTCCGGTGAAAGTTTGCGCTCATCCATGTAAAGATCGACTGTGGCATCCTTATGTAGAATGCCGAATCCCAATGCGAATGGCGTACAAGGAAGGTCAGCTCCGCGAATATTCAAGAGCCACGCATTTACATCTGGCAAAGTATGGATACTGGCATCGACAGCGCTTCCTTGTAAGGTGGCAGCAATCGCTGTCCGTTTGTCGCGCGAAGTTTCTCCTGAAAACATGTCGGTATGAGGGACGACCATTGCGAGAGGTGGTTGCGGGCGATCCGTCCAGACATCATCAATAAGATTGGTCTCTGTTTCTTTCAGCGATATCCCAAGACGCTTCGTCAGTTGTTTGAAGGCATTGACGCTGCTTTCTGTGTGAAGCCAGGGATCTATCGCTAATGTCTGGCCACTGGCCATATTTTCTTCGATCCAGGCAAACATTGGCTCATCTGAAACATGCCGGGGCTGAAATAATGAAGTGTCGACTTCATTTACAACTTGTAAGGTATACCGTCCGTCAACAAAGATTGCGGCTTTGTCTTTCAAGACACCGGCAACGCCGGCTGACCCAGTAAAGCCCGTCAGCCATTTCAAACGCTCGGAGCATGCGGGGGCCGCCTCACCATGATATTCGTCGTTCAGTGGAACAATGAAGCCATCAGCATTTTCAGCGATCATTTTTGCGCGTAATGCCGCTAAGCGGGTGGTCGAATTTTCAGGCGATAGAACAATCTTTTCGATACGATCACGATAGGCATCGCGCACCATTTTTACGGACGTTATTTGTTCCGGCGATAAGTTTGGCAATACATGACGAAGGGTGTTGTCTTCATCCGGCCGGTACGGAGCCGCGGCAACAGCCTCGATAAGTTCCATTAACGACTCTTTGCTTAGACCCGTATGATTGCTTGCGATAAGGGTGTCTATCTCTGCGGCTGTATTCATAACATCTCCGGGCAATGGGGCATTTAGCATTAAAGGACTTATTCTGCATGAATATGGGGGCTTTTTTGATTGAGTGCAATCCTAGCTATGCATTTTATGCAATGCACCAATACGATCTTCGCGGGCAGATTCAGAGGGTAAGCCATTGTTTTTTAATGAATGCGATGCAATATAATCAGTATCAGGAACAAACAGTATGGAATTTGATATGTTCTCTAGAAACGAAAAATACGGACAAGCATTGCATTTGCAGTATGGCGCTTCAAATAGCGACGCAGATGGCTCTTCGTTGAATGGTCATTTTAATGCATCGCCATTTTGGCAGCGGATTTTGAGTTCAAGGAAACAACAAAAAACTGCAAATACTGTCGAAGTTGATTTGCTAAATATTGTGTCAATGCAAGAAGCAAAACGTGATTACAAGATTGCAAGTAAATCAGTGAATGAAAATGAAATTGAACGGCTGAGCGCGAATAACGCTTTAGTTAAATAGACCCGAAAGGGAATCTGCTTCTAAAGGAGAAGTATTATGATGAACTACAACCAGAAAGAACTTGAAGCTTTGGCTATGATCCAACCCGTTCAAGTGACTAAAAAGAATGTTGATGTCGACGCATTGATCTATCGCGGTCATGTACTGAGAAGCGAATATATGTCAAATGGCGTTGCGTCTTTCTATAAAAAAGTGGTCGGCAACTTTGCGAAGCGGCAACAAATCGCAGCGGCAAAAAGAAGCCTGCATGCTATGTCAAACCGGGAATTAGATGATTTAGGCATTACGCGGTCGGAAATCGATTACGCCGTAGAAGGAAATATGGATGCTAAATCAGCGCCGTCTTTCTGGGCAACGGTTAAAGCAAAGATAGCGCATGCGCAGAAGGCACGGGCAGGGTACGCTCAGCTAATGGCGATGGACACACGCCAGCTTGCGGATATCGGGCTAGTAAAAGGCGATATTGAAGCTGCTGTTCATGGCAATACAGCTTTTCTTGCCAATGACAACCTCGCGCATGCAAGCAACAACAATGAGCACCGTCACGCGGTCTGATTAAGACAATGAGTTTGTAATTCCGATTGCAAGCAATTAACTAACCAATCCCTCATGCTGAGAAGCGTGGGGGATTTTTTTATTTTCAATAAAAAATTACCAATATCTAGATAAAATTTATCTCTCAAAGTAAAATTATTTACATGTAAAAACAATAGGTTAATAAGTAAATTGGCATTGAAGGACGTGCCCAGCTTTATTGACACTTTTAGGCCATATTTGATGCATAACTGTTGATACAGGAGAAGGCTAATTTAATGATTTTGGGTAACGTTATCCCGATTGTTATTCTGTAAGGCAGGCATAAATCGACTGTGTTTATATCAGTCATTTAAGTAAACGCCAGTTAGGTTGCCGGAAGGGTTAGAGGGAAAGCGGTATAGATCGCAGGTCTTCGACACTTCTTGTGGAGGAATAGACATGATGCACTATTATATGGCGGACTTTGGCGGATTTTTTGCAACAAATACTGCTGTTGCTAATCCATCTAACCATAACCGAAAAACAGTGGATGAACTTCATCTGCGGTCGAGGCGTTTCAGAAGAAATTATCTTATGAGACGATTGAGTCTGACGTCACGGTCCCTATCACGACGTATTGCAGAATATCAGCGCAATTCGACGGCAAAAAAAGAACTCTACGCAATGCGCGACTATGACTTGGCAAAACTCGGAATTACCCGAGGAGAAATTGAACTTGTCGTTAGTGGGCACCGGCGGAGAGGCTTTTCAACGCTGCTCACGGCTTCGAAAAAATATTTTGGAAATGTCTGGGCAAATGTTGAAAAAGCAATGCGGATGCGGGCGGGTTACCGTGAATTGATGGCAATGACTGACGTTCAGCTTGCCGATTTAGGCCTCTCGCGGGGCATGATACCCGACGCTGTACGCGGTAATTTGAGCCAACACCAAGAAAACGGTCCGTCCGTTATTGCTCAAGGAGAAAAAGGTGGTTTAACGGTGATTGATGGCACCAATAATCAACACATCCCGCCGAATGATAACAAACAGCATAACGATCACCGTCACGCGGTTTGATCGTCAGCAGCCGGTTCATATGCATCCCCCCATAGTGTTAATGGACCGGCTGCTTCTTTTCTAGACGAAATATTTTCTATTTTGCCAAGACAAGGGCACGCCATTCACCAATGGCGTATCGACGTTGTAGACGCATGCCCTGAAGCAGGTAACTGCTTAGCACCATTTGTTCTTGTTTGCCGAGCAATCCAGACAGTACGAGGACTCCGCCGCTCGCCAAAGCGCTGGTAATGCCGTGAGCCATCGTGACTAAGGGTTTTGCAAGTATATTTGCGACGATGAGGTCGTAAGGTGCGGGTTGTTGTAGGGCGCGGCTATTCAGACCTGCTGCATGCTCTGTTTTAATGAGCGGCGACAGGCCATTTTTCTTGGCATTTTCATTTGTAACCAGGACAGCATCTATATCTATGTCGCTGGCAAGCACGGGGCGTCGCCAGGCTTTCGCAATCGCGAGGGAAAGCACACCTGAACCACATCCGAGATCGAGTGCATTATAAAACTCTTGGTTTTTTCGGAGGTCATCAATTGCCACTAGACAGCCGAAAGTCGTTTCATGCAGTCCCGTTCCGAAGGCGCGTCCAGCGTCAATTGTCAGGTCATGTCGAGAAATACAGGGGTGAACGGCATCATGTGATCCGTGAATATAAAATCGCCCGGCGTCGACTGGTGGGAGCAATTTCTGGCTTTCCGAAACCCAGTCTTTCTGGACCAGAGGCGCAACAATATACTCAAGATCCGAATCCAACCGTTGAAGGAGTTCCTCGGTTGGCATTTGTTCAAACAAGACATTCATCGTCCAACGGGAACCATCTGCGACAGCTTCTTCCATAGAAACTGTTAATGCATGTTCCTCAAGGATCTGTTCAATTGGTTCAAGTTCTTGCAAAGGAAGAGTAACGCTGAGTTGCCAAAGGGAAGTATCAGCAGGTTTGGACAAAATTTTCCATCACTTTCTTTGTACCCGCTTTTTCGAAGGTGATTTCGAGTTTTGGACCATCTTTTCTTACAATACGGCCATAGCCGAATTTTTGATGAAATATGCGGTCACCAACTTCTTTGCCCGCATCACTCGCCACAGTCTTCAAGGGTTGCGTGGCATTGTCGACCAAAACCTCGTTAGCAGCAGCCCGTTTTGTCAGCACGTCTGTGTAATGCGTCGCCTCTGCCGTTCGCCAAGCGAAGGAAGATGGTGAGTCAGTGGACCGTTTAGTACTGTAAATGCCTTGTTCAGATTGATCAGCAACATGCTCTTTGGGCAATTCATCAACAAAACGGCTAGGCAGAGAGGACTGCCATTGGCCATGAATGCGGCGGTTGCTGGCATGGCTTATATAGCAACGCAACTTGGCGCGGGTAATTCCAACATAGGCGAGGCGGCGTTCCTCTTCTAGGGCTTTGAGGCCGTTTTCATCTAAGGCACGCTGATGAGGAAATAGGCCTTCTTCCCAACCGGGGAGAAAAACCGTGTCATATTCTAGTCCCTTTGCTGAATGAAGCGTCATAAGGCTGACCATTTCATCATTTTTATTCTCGTTATTCTCCATAACAAGGGACACATGCTCCAAAAACTGGCCAAGACTTTCATAATCTGTGAGAGCAGGTCCAAGCTCTTTCAAATTTTCTTTTTTCCCTTCAGCCTCAACAGATTTATCCTGACGCCACATGTCAAAATATCCGCTCTCTTCGAGAACAGCTTCAACGAGCTCATTCGGTGGAATTAGGTCTTTCTGTGCCCGCCAATGATCAAAGTTATCGCATAATGCGGAAAGTGCTGCGAGGGGCTTTCCTTTAAACAGTTTTTGCTCAACAGCAAGAGCCGACGCCCGGGAAAGGGATATATTATTGGTGAGACCGATGTCTCTAATCTTTTCAAGTGCTTTTGCCCCAAGACCTCTTTTTGGCAAATTGTAAATTCGCTCAAAAGCCAGATCATCATCAGCCTGGTTTATGACCCGAAGATACGCAAGAACATCCCGAATTTCTCGGCGCTCATAGAACCTCAATCCGCCAATGACACGGTATTTTATACCCATGCTCAAAAAACACTCTTCAAAATCCCGGGTTTGAAAACTGGCGCGAACCAAAATTGCAATGTCCTTTAGACTAGTGCCTTTGCGTTCGATGTTTTCAATTTCGTCAGCAACCCAGCGAGCCTCATTGCCACCATCCCACAACCCGTTGAGGACAATTTTCTCGCCCTCATTTCCTTCTGTGTAAAGGGTTTTGCCAAGCCGACTTTCGTTTTGAGAAATTAATCCAGACGCGGCACCTAAAATATGGGAGGTAGAGCGATAATTTCTTTCCAATCTGATAATATCAGCACCTGGAAAGTCGTCCTCAAACTTTAAGATATTACCGACTTCAGCGCCACGCCAGCCATAAATGGACTGATCGTCATCGCCAACACAGCAAATGTTCTTATGTTTTTGGGCAAGCAGCCTGAGCATCAAATATTGCGCGACGTTGGTATCTTGATATTCATCAACGAGGATATACTTGAAGCGGTTTTGATACTGGGCGAGTATTTCCGGGTTTTGCTGAAAGAGTGTAAGGATGTGCAGCAATAAATCACCAAAATCGCATGCATTTTGAGCGGTCAAACGAGTTTGGTAGATTTTATATAAATCACCAGCGCGGCCATGCGCAAATCCACTGCTCTCTAGATCTTTTACTTGATCCTGGCGTAAACCTTTATCTTTCCAACGATCTATGATTGCGGCTAAACCTCGAGGCGGCCATTTTTTTACATCTATACCTTCATCGGTAAGGATTTGTTTTAGCAACCTGAGTTGATCATCCGTATCCAAGATTGTGAAATTCGTATTAAGTCCGACCAATTCTGCATGACGGCGTAATAGCCAGACACCAATTGAATGGAACGTGCCAAGTTTAATTTCAATGGCCTGTGGTCCGACCAGGTTTGCCGTGCGCTCCCGCATTTCGGCTGCGGCCTTGTTGGTAAATGTAACCGCGAGAATCTCCCAAGGTCTTACATCTCGCATGTTCAGTATGTGAGCCAGTCGTGTGATCAAGACACGTGTTTTACCCGTTCCCGCGCCAGCGAGAACGAGTACCGGTCCATCAAGAGATTGGACTGCGGCAGTTTGCCCTTCATTCAGGCCATTTAGATAGGATAAATCTGGGGCGGAAGGCAGTTTTTCAGGGGCGTCAAAACTACCAATGTCAAAATTGTCACTCATGGTTATATGATATAGCTCAACATGATCTGCCCGGCTATACCAGATCGAATGATTAATCTTATTTGAAAACTTTGTCTCGTGCATCGTCCTGAGCAGAGAGCAGTGCCCCATTATATGCATGCAATAGATCGTTGTGGTGCAATATACCGATAAGTCGGCGGTCGCCCGCTCTATTGATGACCGGAATATGCTCAACGCCAGCTTTTTCAATTATACTAATGGCGGCTTTTAGGCTGGTATCTGGAAATAAGACTGGATTATCTTCATGAACAAGGTCCATTGCCGTCAAATTTTCTTCTGGCTCGTCTCCAAACAAATGAGTTTTTAAATCAGAGTAATCGATACGGCCGAAAAACTCATGGGTTTCCGGATCAACAACAACAAATTTGTCATGGTTGGTGTTGCCAACAATTTTTCGAAGATCTGCCATCGGCGCATCTTTGGCGACTTCTATAAATTCACGATCCATGATGCCGCGCACTTGGCGAAAGCTCAATTGACGAAGAGCACGGCTTTCGTTGACGTCAACATTCCGATTGAGAAGCTGCGTCTGAAATATGCTCCGCCCGATTATATTCTTTGTGATAAGAGTTGCCACCGATACAGCGATCATCACCGCGATAGAAATCTTGTAATCGCCTGTCAGCTCAAACACGATGAGGATGGTTGAAATAGGCGCCCCGAGTACAGAGGCGGCGACTGCGGACATTCCGATGATTGCGTAGAGTCCGTGGCTGGCTGCCATTTCTGGAACTGCTTGTGCAGCGATAAGGCCAAAGGCGCCCCCGGTCATTGCTCCGATAAACAATGAAGGTGAGAAAAACCCACCGCCGAATTTGCTGCCTATGGTAATTCCGACAGCTATTGTTTTCACCACTATCAGCGCGAGCAGTAGAAGCAACCCGTAATTACCCTTCAGCGCACTATCTGTCGCCTCGTAGCCAACACCGATAATCTGCGGAAATTGAGTTGCAATGAGTCCCAGCACAAGACCGCCCGCCGCAGGGCGTAAAACGTCGGGAATATGAAAACGGTCAATAGTTTTCGTCGAAAATGTAATGCTCCATATGAAAATCAGCGAAACAAAGGCTGAAACAACGCCAAGCAATGCGATTGCTGGAAATTCCCAGAGAGAAACGATGTTGTATTGAGGAATGATGAAAGCTGGAAAGTCCCCCACGTAAATACGACTGACGATCGTTCCGACGACGGACGCGATTACAATTGGCGCAAAGGCTTGCGTGGCTAGAGATCCGACCACAACTTCAAGCGCGAAGAACATCCCGGCAATCGGCGCGTTGAAGGACGCGGCAACACCAGATGCCACACCGCAGGCCACCAGAGTCATATAATATTTTGAGGGTAGACGTAACCGTTGTCCGAGCTGACTGGCAATCATCGCACCAAAATGTACCACTGGACCTTCGCGACCACTAGACGCGCCGGAACCGAGGGATACCGCGCTCACAAACATTGCTCCAAGGCCTGTCAGCAATTTCATCTTGCCGCGATTGACGATAACCGCTTCCATAACGTCAGCGACACCTTGCGGGCGATTACCCGGCATCAGATATTTCAGGAAAAAACCGACGATGAGTCCGCCAATTACAGGGACAGCAACAATTTGCCACCAGGGAAGGCTATCCGCCATCGAAATGATATCGTAGCTTCCAAATCCATAAAACAGGGTTTGCAGCTCGCTGATGGCGATCCGAAAACCTACTGCACCATATCCAGCCAACAAGCCGATGGCGATCGCACAAGCGACGAGTTTGACCGGCATGCTATTCGTTGCCGAGAAAATCGGGTTGAGAATTTTTTCTTTTGTCTTGTTTCGTTCAACGACGGCCATGGTAAAGCCTATTGCCCTAAAAATAATAGCATTACGGACACTTAGTTATTTGTTTTGATATTCAGGTGTAACGCTATTGTCTTAAAGTTTCAATAATTCCAATGCAATCTGTCACGAAGACTTGATGCGTCAATTTTAGCAAGTAAGGAATTCTTTCGCCCACCCCAGCGTTTGTGATGCCGTGGTAGATGGTTTGTATTCACATCCGATCCATCCCGAATATCCCTCAGATTCTAAAAATTCGAATATATAGGGATAATTAATTTCACCATTGCTTGGTTCGGACCGATGCGGTGGGTTGGCGATTTGAAGATGACCTATGTTATCAGCATTTGCCAGATATTGCTGACAGATGTCGCCATCTGTTCGCTGGATATGATAGACATCGAATTGAATTTTGAGATTTGAGCGACCGACAACTTCGAGGGTTGAAGCTGCCATAGCGACGTTTTCCAAAAAGAAACCCGGAATATCTTTCGCGTTAATTGGTTCAATAAGAGCGATAACGTTACTTTTCGCGCATTCGATGGCGGCAAATGCTAGATTTTGGTGATAAATTTCCAGCTGTGCACTATGGGCGATTGTCTGGTCTCGAAGGCCTGCCATAATATGGATTTGCGGGCATTGCAGTGTCGCCGCGTACTCTAGGGCCAGAGTAATACTATCTTGAAATTCCTGTTCTCTTCCTGGAAGGCATGCCAGGCCCCGCTCTCCAGCATTCCAGTCACCGGCGCTGGTATTGAAAAGAACTTGCTTCAATCCGTTGTCATTTAATAAATTAAAGAGTTCTGGACCAGACCAGCCATAGGGGAATAAATATTCGACACCTTTAAAACCATCTTTGGCCGCCGCTTCAAATCGATCAAGAAATGCTAGCTCCTGATATAAAAAGCTTAAGTTTGCGGCCAGTTTTAGCATGGCACTACTCCGATTTCGATCGTGTCTCTTCGACGATGGGTTTGACAAATGTTGGTGCCTGATCCCATGGAAACAGGATCCAGGTATCCTGACTTACTTCTGTAATAAAGGTATCGACTTGCTCCAACCCTTTGGGTTTGCCGTAAATACTGGCGAAGTGGGCGTTAGGGAGCATTTCGCGCACGTGCCGGGCCGTTATTCCGCTGTCCACCAGGTCGTCTACAATCAACCAGCCTTCGCCGCCATTCTCCAGTTCGAGCGGTTTGATGACATTGACCTCGCCGACTGTTTTGTCATCCCGGTAGGCCAAAATACAAATTGTTTCGATATGCCGAATATCAAGTTCTCGGGCGACAATCGCCGCCGGAACCAAACCTCCTCGTGTTACAGCAACGACTCCTTTGAAAGGGGCTTTCTCCATGAGTCGCCAGGCGAGCGCTCTGCCGTTGCGATGCAGTTCTTCCCATGAAACTGGAAAATATTTTATATAAGCGGCTTCTTGTGTCATCGTATTATTCCTTGTCGTAAGTTTGATGATGGTTTTAGACTGAGGTCACACATATGAAAAGACCCGATTTCATCAAGTTACTTTCAAAGGCTTTTAACCGGTTACATATTCAGCTAGTCTGATCGGATGATTATGAAAGCTCCAACAACGGCGCAGTTGAAATATTTGCGACTTGGCCGTTTTCAGCCAGGCGGCAAATTGCCTCTGTTTGATCCCAACGGTCAGCAAATTAACGCGACGACGATCCGCAGCTGTATTCGTAAAGGATGGGCTGCCTCGTGGTTTAAGAATCCCATCAAACCCGACTGGCTCGTTTGTAAATTGACGGATGAAGGTATCAAAACTGTCGACAAATACCCTGACCGCCATTGATACTAATACGAAATATCGATGACAGAATGTGACGAACCTCTCATTGCGTTATAGTAAGGGTCACAATATTCTTCTCCTGACGTGCGCGTTATGCCAAACTTTAATTATCTGACAACAGCGTGGTGGGTGCGTTATTATGACTGGTTCCTTGTTTATGCTTTCGGCAGCGATGATTGTCTTTCTCGCTATCCATATTATTCCTTCCAGTTACCTTAGAGTTGCCCTTGTCTCCAAAATCGGGACAGGTGCCTATCTTGGTTTTTTCAGTCTGCTATCCATCGCAGCATTTGCCTGGGTCATATATGCGTATATTCAAACGCCATTTGGAACACCAATCTGGGATGCCGGGAACACCGGATTGTATTTGGGGACTATTTTGATGCCCATTGCCTTCATATTATTTGTTAGTGCGTATACCAGTCCAAACCCCACAACATTGGGCGGCGATAAACTGGTGGATAAGGAGTTCGCGTATAGCGGAATAAATGCCATTACCCGCCATCCCTTAATGTGGGCAATTATCCTTTGGTCGATTGTTCATGTGGTTAATAATTCCGACAGCACATCTCTCATCTTTTTTGGTGGATTTGGAGTGCTGGCTCTAGCTGGAAGCTTTTTAATTGACGCAAAAAAGGCGCAGCAATTAGCAGGTGACTGGGATCGATACGCTGCCCGGACGTCAAATATTCCGTTCCTTGCACTTATTCAGGGACGGGCGACCTTCTCATTCAAGCCGCTTTGGTGGCGCATACTTCTGGGTTTGTTTGTATTCGCGGCGGTATTTCATTTCCATTCCAGCTTGTTTGGTGTGTCGCCGGTCCCGATGTCAAATTAGAAAGTCGCCTAAAATACGGCGCAGGTGGTGTTTCCTGTCGCGTAAATTTTGCCGTCCTCGCCAATCAGTTTTGCGTCTGCAGTGGCAATTTTACGGCCTTTGTGAACCACTTCCGAGGTCGCAGTTACAAGGCCCATTCCGGGTTTCATGGCGCGTATATATTTGATATTCAGATCGACAGTGGTGTAATTTTCTCCAGGTTCCATCATTGTATGAATGCTGCAGCCTAAGGCGGAATCAAGTAAAGTCGCTGCGTACCCGCCATGGACACTACCCATTGGATTGAGATGCTTGGAACTTGGTTTTCCTTCAAAGGCGGCTTTTCCGTATGAAATTTCTTTTAAGGTAAAATCAAGAGTACTGGCTATAGACGGAGGGGGCACTGCACCCGCGACCATCGCCTGAAGTTGTTGGAGGCCGGTCATTTGTTGTCGCGCTTTTTCCAAATCGATATTCTGGAGGGTCATAATAAATCCATTTTTAGTTAGGCTATAGCTTAAAGATAGGGATTACTATCAATACGAAAATATGCTATTGATGTATATCAACTATACAAAAATGAATAAACATGTCCTGGGATCTTTATAGATATTTTTTAGCGGTTGCGGAAACCGGTAGCTTGTCTGCGGCCGCCCGCCAGCTTTCCGTGTCACAACCGACGGTCGGTCGGCAAATTTCCGAGCTTGAAGTTAGGCTTGAAACACGATTGTTCGAAAGGGCTTCTCATGGCTATCTACTGACAACCGCGGGCCAGCAGATAAAAGCCAGAATAGAGGAAACCGCAGCAGGTTTTCGCGATATCGAGAGCCAGATTAGGGGGATGGATAAATCACTTTCCGGGCTGATCCGGTTTTCAGCAACAGAAGGGTTTGGCAGCTATTGGTTGACGCCGAAAATCAGCGAGTTTCAGAAAATTTATCCGAACATCCGGTTCGAACTTATCCTCAATATCTCTGTCCTTGATTTGCGAAAACGAGAAGCTGACGTCGCGTTACGGCTTGCAAACCCAAGATCTTTAGACTTAATCGGACGGCGTGTCGGGAAAGCTGGGTTCGGTCTGTATGGGGCGAGAGATTACCTTGAAAGACGCGGTTATCCGCAGTCTGTTGATGATCTCAAAGATCACGACTTTATCGGATGGCAGCAGACCCGAGATGATATCGTCTTGACTAAGGCACTGTCAAAAATGGTTGGAGAGGCAAATGTAAAATTTCAGTGCAATACAGTAGCGGCCCAGATCGCAGCGGTTAAAAACGGGATGGGACTATTTCTAGCACCGCATTATCTGGTGCCAAAAGACGATACGGTCGTCCGACTCCTTCCAGACAGGATTAATCAGAATATTGATATGTGGTTGCTTACTCACCGCGATCTGATCGGTACTAGCCGAATTCGTGTATTTTTGGATTTTCTATATGAAAAATTTCAACAAGACGCGCAAATGTTACTGAACGGCAAATGACACCTTTAGGAGGCGAAGTGAGAAATCAGGAGAAAAATGCCTGCTGCAAGTAAGGCGGCGCAGGGAACAGTAATTATCCAGGCAGCAATAATTGTTATGAAATGAGATCGGCGTACCAGCTTTTTACGTCGATTGTTATTTTTTTCGTCAATTCCTTCGGGCAGGTTACTTTCGGGATTTATTTTTGCAGGCCTATTGATGGAACGTATTTTCTTGGCCCGACGTTCTGTGTCCCATTCCCTAAAGAATCCCACCCCAAATACAGCTCCCACAGCAATATGTGTTGAACTGACCGGCAGACCTAGAGCGGATGCAATCAAAACAGTAATGCCCGCAGACAAAGCAACACAATAAGCTCGCATGGGGTTCATCTTTGTAATCTGTTCCCCTACGGTTTTGATGAGCTTAGGCCCGAAAAGAAACAATCCGGCGCTTAATCCGACAGCACCGATAAGCATAACCCAAAGCGGGATACCGACTTTAGCGTCAATTGCACCTGAGGCTGATGTACCTACGATAGCAGCGAGAGGGCCGACAGCATTGGCAACATCATTGGCGCCATGAGCAAATGACAGAAGTGCGGCCGAGCAAATAAGGGGTATTGTAAATAGGATCCGCAGGGATTTGTTTCGGTTTTCCATGCCGACAGCGGCTTTGGCGATAATTGGTTTTACGAGGGCATATACAGCTGCAAATAATGCCAATGAGACGAACAAGATCGTAACGCCATCCGGTCTCCAAATCTTTTTTAAACCCTTCATAATCAAATATGCGGAAAAGACACCGGCCATAATGGCCACGAGCAAGGGGACCCAGCGTTTGGCGGCCGCAATTTTATCGTCCTGATAGATGATATAGGATTTGATAAACGCAAGAAATACAGCGGCAATGATGCCACCCATAACGGGAGAGATAACCCAGCTTGCCGCTATTGCGCTCATGGTGGTCCAATTGACCACACTAAATCCAGCCGCCGCAATGCCGGCACCCATAACACCGCCAACGACAGCATGGGTAGTTGAAACGGGCGCGCCGATCCAAGTTGCAATATTGACCCATAATGCGGCGGAGAACAATGCAGCCATCATGACCCAAATAAATACTTGGCTGTTTTCCATAGAGGAGGGATCTATGATTCCCTTTTTTATTGTATTTACAACGTCGCCGCCCGCCAATATTGCCCCTGCAGACTCAAAGATAGCGGCGATGACAAGAGCACCCGTCATAGTCAGGGCACGGGAGCCAACGGCTGGTCCAACATTGTTTGCGACATCATTTGCCCCAATGTTAAGGGCCATGTAGCCGCCAATAATAGCGGCAATTATGATGAGTGTTGAATGTTCTCCTGTAGTGATAATACTTGCGGAAAATGCCCAAACAATAAGCAAAAACAATCCGGCCAATGCAAGGGCTTTGTAGCTATTGACCGCGAAATTTCCTTGAGATTCAATCTGTCCAATTCGGTCCAGATCTTTATCGAGAGTTTGTTTTACCATGATATTTTCGAATGATCCTCAGCGGCTGATTCCATTTGTCGAAATTATGGAAAGCTTTCTAGTCCATTCGAGAGGCGAAAGAAAGTACATTTGTTGATCTAGGCCTGTTTCATTTAACCGGGCAGGCTTTCAAAATACGGGAGCGGTGTGCTAGGCTCTTCGCAAAGATCGTAGATTCAATAAAAACAGGAAAAATATCCATGAAAATTCTTCCCGAACTCAAAAACCTGCATAAAGAAATGACTGAATGGCGCCATCGGATTCATAAGCATCCGGAAACGGCTTTTGAAGAATATGAAACGTCTGATTTCGTTGCTGAAAAGCTTGAAAGCTTTGGTTTGAAAGTTCACCGAGGGCTTGGAAAAACTGGTGTTGTAGGTACATTGACGAGCGGCAGCGGAAATCGTGCAATTGGGCTGCGCGCAGATATGGACGCGTTGGATTTACAAGAACTGAATGAATTTGAACACCGGTCTCAAGTGGATGGCAAGATGCATGGCTGTGGACATGACGGTCATACGGTTATGTTATTGGGAGCGGCGAAGCATTTGTCGGAATCAAAGAATTTTGATGGGACTGTTCAATTTATCTTTCAACCAGCGGAAGAGAATGTTGCCGGTGGTCGCGTTATGATCAGTGATGGACTATTCGATTTGTTTCCTGTCGATAGTGTGTATGGAATGCATAATATGCCGGGACATGAGGTGGGCACTTTTGCTGTTTGTAAGGGCCCCATCATGGCGTCCGCTGACTTTTTTGATTGTAAGGTAACCGGCAACGGTGGTCATGGGGCCTTTCCGCATCTGGCAACGGATCCTGTTGTAATATCTGCGGAGATTATTCAAGCATGGCAGAGCATCGTAAGTCGGAATGTGGACCCGCTTCATTCTGCGGTTATCACGGTCGCACAGATTCACGGAGGCCACACTGGAAATGTTATTCCGGCAGAAGTCGTCATGAGCGGTACGACACGTGCATTTGATCCGGATATTCAGGATATGATTGAAAACCGGATGCGTCAGGTTGCGATCGGGATTGCTGAGGCGCATGGTGCCACTGCAGAATTTACATATGATCGGCGATATGCACCGACAATTAATACGGCGGATGAAACTGATGAGGCAATTGCGGCGGCCGTGGAGTTAGTCGGAAATGGCGGTGTCAATAAGGATGTGACACCGGTTATGGGGGCAGAGGACTTTTCCTGGATGCTGAAAGAGCGCCCTGGATGTTATATTATGATCGCAAATGGGCAGGGCGAGGGAAGTTGTCATGTCCATAACCCGAATTATGACTTTAATGATGATATTTTACCCCTTGGAGCTAATTACTGGGTGGAGCTAACAGAACGGATTCTGGACCGCGAGGCCTCTTGATAGAAAATAAAATTGGAAAATTGGCCAATCATGGTCAATTTTTCGTGACGACGATTACAAAGTAAGACGTTAACCCTTGGTAATTGTCGTTCGTAAATAACAAATTAGGTAATATGTTGTTTCTTTAGGATTGGGGTGACTCGAGGCTTAATGAGTATAAAAGTGAAATTTTGGGGTGTGCGTGGATCCATAGCAACACCGTCTGCAGACCATATGAAGTATGGCGGCAATACCTCCTGCATTGAGGTAAACGTCAATGGCCGTATCATAATACTTGATGCGGGAACCGGTGTCCGCCTGCTCGGAAACTGCCTGATGGAACGAGACCTTAAAGAATACCTATTTCTCCAATCACATACTCATTGGGACCATATCAACGGATTTCCTTTTTTCGCCCCGGTCTATCGGGACGATGTCAGCATCAAAATTATGGCGGGGCATTTGAGCGAATCCGGCGGTATTAAAAAAGTCCTTTCCTCTCAAATGTGTCAGCCGACCTTTCCTGTTCCCTTTTCAGAGCTTTCAGCGAATTTGAGTTTTACGGACTTTAAGGCGGGCGAGTCGTTTTCATTAGGGGATGGAATTTTCGTTCGAACGGCGCCGTTGAAGCATCCAGATGGGGGTACGGGATATCGCATTGAACATGGTGGCAGCTCTATTTGCTATATAACGGATACGGAGCATGTTATCGGCCATCCTGACGAGGATATTTTGAGCCTCATAGAAGGCGCCGATTTGGTCATTTACGATTCAACTTATACCGATGAAGAATATCCGAAATTTGCTGGCTGGGGGCATTCCACCTGGCAAGAAGGTATTCGATTGTGCCAGGCAGCGAATGTTGGGCAGATGGCTATTTTCCACCATGATCCATCTCATGATGACGCTTTTATGGATAATGTGGCCAAGCAGGCGCGCAAAGTCTGGTCAAATACTTTTGTCGCGCAAGAAGGCATGACCGTGGCCATCGAAGCAGCTAGTCAGGAAGAGAAAATTTCTGTCGCTTATTAAGCATCAATTTTGACAGCGCGTAGATCAGAAGAAACTTCGAAAAACTTGGAAATGATTTGAGAATCTCGACGTTCCGCCAAACATATTCCAAAAATTTCCATTCTCAGACTTTGTTCCTCAAGTTCCAATAAAAGTATACGATTATCGCCGGAAACTTCTGTTGGCGTAAAATATGAGACCCCCATATTATTCGCGACAGCTTCACGGCTGATTTCCCGGTTTTCGACAATCACAAGATCGTCTTTGTTATATTTTACGTGATGGGACCAGTGATCGCGTTTTTGCCCGTTGGTCGTCTCGTTTATGGAGATGATGGTCCTTTGATCTTGAAGCTCGCTTATTGATACCGACTCGCGTCCGGACCATGGATGCCGGTGTGATATTGCCACTTTAAGAGGCTCGTCATAAATTTTTTGATAGTAATATTGATTATTGACAGGAGGGGTGTCGAAGAACGCAATATCGGCACGATAATCGAGAATTTCTTCATCTATTTTTTTATAGGGCCCGGTCGTAAATCCGATGGTTATTTCCGGATATTTTTCCTGAAAGGCGGCGGCGGCTTGTAAAGCATGTATGGAGGAAGGAGCGGCGATCTTCAAATGGCCGATTTTGAGTGTTTCCAGAGAGGACAGAAGTGTATGGGCTTCTTTTTCCAGGCTGAATATTCTGCGAGACAAATTTAACAGCATTTTTCCGGGAGCTGTCATGTGGGTTTTGCGGCCGCGACGTGTAAATAGTTTAGTATTATAATTTTGCTCCAGGGCTTGTACTTGCAACGTTAAAGCGGGCTGGGTAAGCCCTAGATTTCTTGCTGCGGCCGAAAAGCCTTTATTTTCTGCGACTGCATGAAAAGCTCGTAACTGCGCGTGGTTCATGATTATTTCTGCCTGACGAATAAGTAGTGGAAGATAAAGTTTCTAATATTTTTCATATCTATATATTCTAATAGATGAAAAAACAACTCTTTTAAATTGTTATAAAAATTATTTTAACCCTTATAAGTAGTTTTTCTGGCGCCAGATTGGCGCCACGTTATTTTTTACCCCCCCAGTTGATTGTTTTACTTCCTGGACAGAAAAATGTGTTATTTGAAAGACATCAAGAAGAGGGGACTGAGTGTGAGTGTAAAAATTTATCTTGTTAGACATGGTGAGGCTGGGGGATCGTGGGATAATACCGCGGATCCAGGTTTAAGTGACAAAGGGGTTTCACAGGCAGATGCTGTCGGGCGGCTGCTGAATGAGACGATGGCGCCAATTAACATTTTTAGCAGTCCCTTGAAGCGAGCTCAGGAAACCGCGAAGCCGATTGGCAGCTTATGGCGACAGACAGTTGATATTGCTCCGCAATTAACAGAGGTACCGTCCGCCGGTATAGAGTTTAAAGATCGCCGTCAGTGGCTGACTGGAATTCTAGAGGGGCAATGGAAGAATCAATCGGATGTGCTTCAAAACTGGCGATCCAATATTGTCGAGTTTGCCAAAAGCCAGACGGAAGACGCGGTTTTTGTCACACATTTCGTTGTTATCAATTCATTAGTAGGATTTGCCGAGGGCAACGATAATGTTCTTGTTTTTCGCCCTGATACTTGCTCGGTGACGACGATTGAGTTGGATCTAGATCGCCTGCATCTGATTGAGAAAGGGCAGGAAGCCCTTACAGTGGTTAAGTAAACGTCAGATTTTTTTATGCCCAGTTTGGGATGGAGCTGTTGGATTTAGACGCAACATACTTGACTCTTGTTTAAATAAAAAATAGAACAAAACAAGAACAAATGATATTTTATGATATACCTCATGAGAATTTGAAACTGCTTTGAAAGAGAAGGAGTGTTTTGCAAACAGGCGCTGAAAAAAAGAGTCTTTTAGCTTTGCCAGGAAATATTTTGCCGTTATCGCAAAGCCTGGACGGCAATCATTTTGAGAAGAAGGATCTGGTTTATTTTGGCCATGAAAGCATAGATGACGCCCTCCCGTGGGGTGGATTGCCAAAGGGTGGATTGCATGAAATTGCTCTTCCTCCGAAAGCAGAGATCTCCATGTTTTCGGCCGCAACAGGTTTTGCAGTCGCTCTTTTACAGCATGCCAGCGGACCTTCCGGCCAGATTCTATTATGTCAGAATCGACGGTGGGGACGGAAATATGGACAAATATATGGCCCCGGTATAGCGCCCTTTGGGCTGCGGCCGAACCGGCTGCTGATTGTGCAAACCCAAAGCGACGCCGAAACCCTCTGGGCAATGGAAGAAGGTCTTAGATCAGGTGTCATTCAGTCGGTCCTTGGTGAGGTTGGAGATTTGGATTTGACTGCGAGCAGGCGCCTGCAACTGGCTGCGGAAAAATCGGGCGCCTTTGCTTTGCTGTTGCGATTCCCGGAGAAAGCTCTGGGAAATAATGCGGCTTTAACCCGGTGGCATATTCGGCCGTCAGAAATGTATCCGGTAGACAATAAACAAGAAATAGAGTCACCGCAGTTTAAATGGCAGGCGGCATTATGGCGGTGTCGGGGGGGAGCGCCTAATCAATGGGAGATTTCGTGGAGGGATGAAGCGTTTCATTGTGATATGGCTACCCAAATGGCCGATAGATTGCCGCGAACGGCGAACGACCAAGCCTAAAGATCCGTTTGCACTGACCAGTGAGATGAATGGCGGTGTGCGGCTTTATGCGGTAAATGAGGCCGCTGCGTCGTTAGGGCTTGTCCCGCAGATGAAATTGGCAAATGCACGAGCTCTCGCTCCAGAATTATCTATTGCTCCGGCAACGGTTGAACAGGACCAAGAGGCGCTTTTGAGCCTGGCCGATTGGTGCGGCCGATTTAGCCCCTGGTGTGCGACCGACGGAGGTCAAGGTGTTCGCCTTGAAATTACGGGTTGCGCCCATCTTTTTGGCGGAGAGGTGGAAATGCTGGCTATCATGACGTCTCAGTTTCGAAAAATGCGTATTACTGCTGTTTTTGGATTGGCAGACAGCCCCGCAGTCGCCTGGGCTGTAGCCCGTTTTGGATCGAAACCGTCTGTCATCGTGCCGCCAGGAGAAGGAGCACGGTATCTTGCGGCTTTTCCAATACAGGCGCTGAGATTGGCGGAAAAAACACTCTCGGGATTGGAAAAAGTTGGCCTGCGGAGGATATCTGACTTGTATGATTTACCCCGGGCACCTTTGGAGCTTCGGTTCGGCCGACAATTGTTGCAACGTCTTGACCAGATATCAGGAAGAGAAGCGGAACCAATTTCCCCGCTTAGACCGACGGCACCGTTTCGGACGCGGATGACTTGGCCAGATCCAATTGGTTTGCTGACTGATATTGAAGAAGCGGCGGCGCAATTGACCACAGAATTGTGCCGTCAACTTGACGGGCATGGCAAAGGGACCCGGAAAGTTGAATTGGCTTTGTACCGGGCGGATGGTCAGGTAATCCGGGTGTCGGTTGGCACCAGTGTTGTCACCCGTGATGCGAAGCATATGATGCGATTATTGCTCGAAAAACTTCCCGATATTGATGTTGGTTTTGGCGTTGATGTGATGATTTGCTCCGCCTTGCAGGTTGCACCGTACCGAGGGCAGCAAACAAGCTTCAGCAAAATGACGACTGTATCCGATAGCACGGGGGAGATGACACAAGGGATGACCCAATCGCTCGGTCAGCTGGTCGACCGTCTGGAAACGCGCTTGGGCACGCCACATGTTCTCCGATTGATTCCATTTGAGAGCCATGACCCAGCACGGGCATATGCTGTTGTGCCCCCCATGGCGCCGCCCACCAGCCTGTCATGGCCACAAAAACAGCCGCGGCCTTTACGTTTGTTACCTGTACCCGAACGTATGAAGATGATCTTTGAAGGACCCCGCGCACAGCATTATCAATGGCGGCAGGAAACGGGACGGATTGCAGCGCTGGAAGGCCCAGAACGTATTTCCCCGGAATGGTGGAGACTGGCGCTCGAGACTCGGGATTATTTCCGCTTGCAAGCAACCACGGGGCAGCGGTTCTGGGTTTATACATCCTATGCCCGTCGAGAAGAAGTTCAGGCTCGGTCACCAGATTGGTATATGCATGGTTTTTTTTCGTAGTAAAAACCCGCAAGGCGCATATGCGGAGCTGCAGGTAACGACAAACTTTACTTTTTTGCAGGGCGCCAGCCATCCTGAAGAAATGGTGCTCGCCGCTGCCGCCCGTGGGTTGTCGGCGGTGGCTATTACGGATCGCAACAGCTTTGCGGGAATTGTGCGTGCTCATACGGCAGCCAAACAGGCAGGTATTAAACTGATCATTGGTGTTCGGCTCGATTTTACGAACGATCGAAGTTTGTTGGTGTATCCAAAGGATCGAGCGGCGTATGGGCGACTTAGCCGCTTGCTCACTATCGGTCGCCGTCGCGCGGAGAAAGGGAGCTGTCATCTAACTCTGGATGACTTTGCTGCTTTAGCAGAAGGGCAGGTGGTTGTCCTTCTGGCACCAGAAAAAATTGACCTGGATTTTCAAGGTTGGATTGTCGACGTTCAACAGGTCGCTGAAGGAGCTATATATCTTGCTGCCCATCATCTATATGGGGGGGATGATCATAAGCGGATTACCATACTGTTTCAGCTGGCCAAAAAAAACGGCCTTAAACTGCTGGCGACAAACGACGTCCATGCGCATATGGCTGCCCGACGACCTTTGCAGGATGTATTGAGTTGCATTCGGGATGGCTGCACTATCGAGACAGCGGGCATCCGTCTATTTGTCAATGCGGAAAGGCATATTAAATCACCGGAAGAGATGGGAGCGCTATTTTCTCTATGGCCGAAAGCTATTGCCGCTAGTCTTGATATTGCTGAAAAATGCCAATTCAATCTTGATGAGTTACGATATGAATATCCAGTCAATGCCTACGACGGACGGGACCCACAAACAGAATTGGTGCGATTGACATGGCTTGGCGCAGCGTCGAGATTTCCAGATGGGATGCCAGAAGAGGTTGTCAAAACCTTGACCCATGAGATCAATCTGGTCGCGGAGCTTAATTTTGCGCCATATTTTCTGACCGTTTATGACATTGTGCGCTTTGCTCGAAGCAAGGAAATTCTGTGTCAGGGACGGGGCTCAGCGGCCAATTCGGCCATTTGCTTCTGCCTCGGTATTACATCCATCGATCCCGTTAAATCAGAACTTTTGTTCGAGCGGTTTATTTCAGCAGAGCGCGGAGAGCCACCCGATATTGATGTGGATTTTGAGCATGAGCGTCGTGAGGAGGTTATTCAATATATCTATGCTAAATATGGTCGAGATCGCGCCGGGCTAGCGGCGACGGTTATTAGCTTTCGTACAAAAATGGCAATCCGTGAGGTGGGAAAAGCGCTGGGCTTGTCCATTGATACCATCACGGTGCTTGCGAAAAGCCTATGGCGAAGCAAGGATGAAGAAATTCAGGAGGCACAAGTTCGCGAAGCAGGTCTGGATCCGACGGCGCCGAATATACGGCTTGCGTTGAAGTTGACGCGCGAACTGATGGGATTTCCCCGCCACCTTTCGCAACATGTCGGCGGCTTTGTGATTACCCATGGACCTTTGGAAGAGATGGTCCCGGTAGAAAATGCGGCTATGGCGGATCGCACCGTTGTGCAATGGGATAAGGATGATCTGGATGCGCTTGGCATTTTAAAAATCGATGTGTTGGGGCTGGGGATGCTGAGTTGCCTGCGCAAGGGATTTGATCTTTTACGCCAGCATTATGGTCTCGATTACACATTGGCGACCATTCCTCAGGATAATCCTCATGTCTATGACATGTTATGCCGTGCCGACAGCATTGGTGTCTTTCAGGTGGAAAGCCGGGCACAGATGTCCATGCTTCCAAGGCTGAAACCGAGAAACTTCTATGATCTGGTGGTGGAGGTTGCCATTGTCCGCCCGGGTCCTATTCAAGGGGACATGGTGCATCCTTATCTTCGTCGCCGAGATGGTCATGAGGTGGTGGAGTATCCGAAAGAAGAGTTGCGTCAGGTGCTGGGGAAAACCATGGGGGTTCCGCTCTTTCAGGAACAGGCAATGAAAATAGCCATTGTCGCGGCGGGCTTTACGCCCTCTGAAGCGGATCAACTTCGCCGGGCCATGGCGACATTTCGAAAAATGGGAACCATTGGTAACTTTCAGATTAAGATGGTTGAGGGAATGGTTGCACGGGGGTATGAGCGCGATTTCGCTGAGCGCTGTTTCAAACAAATTGAAGGATTTGGAGATTATGGTTTTCCAGAAAGCCATGCAGCGAGCTTTGCACTGCTTGTTTACGCTTCAGCCTGGCTAAAATATGCCTATCCCGCTGTGTTTGCAGCAGCTCTACTCAATAGCCAGCCCATGGGCTTTTACGCACCTGCGCAGATTATCCGGGATGCCCGGGATCATCATGTGCAGGTTTTTGCTGTCGATGTGAACTACAGTGGTTGGGATAATACGCTGGAAGCGGCGCATACGGTCACCGGAGTACCACAGCAAGCCCTGCGCATTGGATTTCGGCAAATTAAGGGATTTAAGGACAAAGATGCCCTGGCGTTGGTGGCGGAACGTAATAATGGTTATTTGAGTGTGCGGGATCTGTGGCGCCGCAGCGGGTTGAACTCGGCGGCGCTTGAACGTTTGGCGGAAGCGGACGCTTTTCGGTCTTTGGGGTTGAGCCGTCGTGCAGCGCTTTGGGAATCCCGGGCGCTCAGCAATTATGAACTGCCGCTTTTTGCTCATGCTCAGGATAAGTTTCGCCCAGGGGCCAATAGTCCGAATTTCACACCTGTCAAAGAACCGCAGGTGATTTTGCCACAACCCGTGTTGGGAGAGGATGTGATGCTGGATTATGAGCGTTTGCGCCTATCCCTCAAAGCCCATCCCATGGAATTGTTTCGCACGGATTTAACCAAAGCCAAGATGATTGCCGCCAAGCGCCTTGAGTATACGGCGCATGGTACCAAGGTCCGCGTTGCCGGACTGGTCCTCAATCGGCAGCGTCCTGGTACAGCAAAGGGTGTGCTATTTGCCACCCTGGAAGATGAGACCGGCTGGATCAATTTAGTAATTTGGGCAAAAACATTCGAGAAATACCGTCGCGTTATCTTGGGCAGCCGATTGCTTGCCGTGGAAGGAGACGTTCAGAAAGCGGGGATTGTTATCCATGTGGTGGTGAAGAAAGCATTTGATATGGACGCGGATCTCTCCAATCTCCTGGAAAAAGCGGAGGCCCCACTTGTCCTGCCGCAGGGGCGAGACTTTAAGTGACTCTATCTGCGTGCTGCAATTTACAATAGAGTAAGAAATCAAAACGGAGGAGGGCGAGTAATGAGTTATTCCGGATACTGGCAGTTTTGGGCTGTACTCGCAGCTGTTTTTGCAGCATTAACTGCCATATTTGCAAAAGTCGGCGTGACCGACATTAATGCCAATTTTGCAACATTTTTACGCACTGTCGTGGTGGTAGTCGCATTAGCAATTTTGTTGGCCTTTACAGGCGAATTTAAGGGGCCGCAAAACATTACATCGAAGAGTACCGTCTTTATCATTTTATCTGGCCTGGCGACAGGCGCTTCTTGGCTTTGCTATTTTAAAGCGCTCAAAATCGGGTATGCGTCGCAGGTCGCGCCCGTTGACAAATTAAGTGTCGTAATTGTCGCGATTCTGGGCAGCTTGTTCTTGGGCGAACATCTTTCTGCAGCAGGTTGGTTGGGGGTCGGATTGATTTCAACAGGCGCAATATTAGTTGCCGTCAATTAAAGTTCAGCCCAAAAAATCTCCGAATTCTACGAATGGGATTCCTGTTTAGGGATAAACCAGATATAATCATGTGAAAATAGAGAAAGGCCAAAAAATTGAGGCACTGGTCATTAGAAAATATTCTAGTCGGGCGAGCAGATAGACAAACAATCTCAAAATTTGCCAAAGGCCGGGATCGGTATATTGGCGTAGGATTGCTTGCGTCTGCGGCATTGCTGGGGCTTGCACTGTCTCAATCTATCGTCACTGTACAGAGCTTTCACGATCTAAACGGCTCATATTCCTTGATTGATGGTATGGTAGCACTGTTCAAATCAGGGCAGCCGGCGGTGGCTATGCTAATCCTAGTAACGACCATAGTCGTACCCATCATCATCCTCTCTAACGCTTTTGAATTATGGTATAAGCATGAGTTGCAAAGTGATAAATTTCCGTACAAAGCACAACGTCTCCGTCGGTATGGCCGGCTTTGGTATCTTGTTTTCGGATCTGTTTTAATCGGAGTATATCTTATTCAAAACAGTGAGATCGAGGCGGTTATTCATGCACCTGTTTACTATCTGACTGTGTCTTTGGCGCTACAAAAGCTTGCTATCGCAAGAATGGAACCGCTTATAAATGCCGTTCAGTTTATCGAAGATGATATGAAGTAAGTAGGAATTAATAAATTCGTTATAATTTGAAGACTGCAAACATTTAGCGCTTTTGTGCGATTGGTACGTAGTTGACAGCAATTAGTGGAGTAATTAGTTGGTACGTTATTTCTTTACCCGGACCGCCCGGATGCCCGGCTTTGAAGTTGAACATAACCAGTTTTTAAGAACCACACGAACGGTTTTTGTCAATATCAAGTATCGCGGATTTGTTCTGACAATACTAGGTATCATAGCGAGGGCTTCTTCCAAACTTCAGCTACCGATTATGCAAAAATTTATGTTCCAGGAACATGGTAGCGAATATAGTGGATTGGACACAGGCGGGATTGTTGAAGTTCAAAACCTTGACTTGCCGAAAGAAAAACAAAAGACCGCCACTCGCTATGAAGCTGCTTCTGAATATGAATTCAGAGATGTTCTTGAAAGGTTAAAGGTACAATACGATCAATACAATTTCATCGATTATGGATCTGGAAAAGGCGCTATATTGGCCGCAGCAGCAACTTATCCTTTCAAGTCTGTTGTGGGAGTTGAACACAGTTTCATGCTTCACGAGATCGCGACGGAAAACATAATAAAAATGAAGCGCAGGAATAGTGTCGTAGCTAACGTTCTACATTCTGTACATGGGGATGCTACAACATATGAACTGCCGTCCGAGCCACACATCATATATCTTTTTAATTCTTTTGGTGCGGACATTTTAAAAGATGTTACGGACAAAATTACGCATGACTTGGCAGATGTCCATGAGCCAATATTTTTCCTTTATAATAACCCAATGCATCATGCCGTCCTGGACGACAATGACAAATTCCATAGAATATCATCGCCTTTCGGCGGCAAATGGATGGTTTATACTGTTAATCCATGAAGATGGCGGGACTTAACGATTTAACTCTTTCATCGCGCCTTCAAGGCCGCCAATAGTCAACGGAAACATTCGATCCGTCATCAATTGCTTCATCATTTGAACTGACGGCGTATAGTCCCAATATTTTTCAGGGACTGGATTAAGCCAAACAGCTTTGTGATAAATATTCAGCATCCGTTCCATCCAGGCCTGGCCGGGTTCTTCATTCCAGTGTTCGACACTACCACCCGCATAGGCAATCTCGTAAGGGCTCATGGTTGCATCCCCCACAATGATCAGCTTGTAGTCTGCTGGATAGGTATGAAGAACGTCCCATGTGGGCATAAAAGCGGAGTGCCGTCGGCTATTTTCTTTCCATAGTTTTTCATAAACGCAGTTATGGAAATAGTAGAACTCTAGATGTTTAAATTCACTACGTGCGGCCGAAAAGAGCTCTTCGCAGGCCTTGATATGGTCGTCCATGGAACCGCCAATATCAAACAAGATAAGCACCTTGACCGTATTGTGGCGCTCCGGGCGCATTTTTAAATCCAGGAAACCAGCATTGCGCGCTGTGGACCGAATAGTGTCATCCAAATCCAGCTCATCCGCCGCGCCTTCACGGGCAAATTGCCTGAGGCGCTTCATGGCTACCTTTATATTTCGGGTGCCAAGCTCAATACTGTCATCCAGGTTCTTGTATTCACGTTTGTCCCAAACTTTAACGGCTTTGCGATTGCGGCTTTCCTTTTGGCCAATACGGACCCCTTCAGGGTTATATCCGTAAGCTCCAAACGGCGACTTACCGGCGGTTCCGATCCATTTGTTACCACCTTGATGCCGTTTTTCCTGCTCCTTCAAGCGCTCTTGAAGGGTTTCCATTAGCTTTTCCCAGCCCCCCATGGCTTCAACTTCGGCTTTTTCCTCGTCGGTTAAAGACAATTCTGCCAGTTTCTTGAGCCATTCGTCGGGGATTTCGACCGTTTGGTCATCCGCTATGAACTCGATGCCATTGAAGCAATGACCAAATACCTGGTCAAACTTATCGAGATTCTTCTCGTCTTTCACCAACGTGGTACGCGAGAGATAGTAAAAATCATTCACAGAATATTCGGCGCATCCTGCTTTCAAAGCTTCAATCAACGTTAGATATTCGCGCAATGTAACCGGTATCTGAGCGTCTTTGAGCGTGAAGAAAAATTTGGTGAACATAGACGTCCTCCGTTGTTATCGTTGCTCGCGTCGCGACAGAAAAGCTAATCGTTCGAACAAATGGACATCCTGCTCGTTCTTTAACAAAGCGCCATGCAAAGGCGGAATAAGTTTCGATGGATCTTTTGAGCGAAGTACGTCTTCGGGAAGTTCTTCCGACATGAGAAGTTTAAGCCAATCCAGAAGTTCACTCGTTGATGGCTTCTTTTTGAGACCCGGCGTTTCACGAACGTCAAAGAAAACTTTTAAAGCATCCCGAACCAGTTCCTGTTTTGCATCTGGGTGATGCACATCGATAATTTTCTCCATGGTTTCTGTGTCAGGGAAGCTGATATAATGGAAAAAACACCGACGCAGGAAAGCATCAGGAAGTTCTTTTTCGTTATTTGATGTAATAATCACTAGTGGACGATGAGTTGCTTTGATTGTCTCTTGAGTTTCATAGACAAAAAACTCCATGCGATCGAGCTCCTGTAACAAGTCGTTCGGAAACTCGATGTCAGCCTTATCGATCTCATCAATTAATAAAATAGGGCTTTCGTCGGCAGTAAATGCTTCCCACATTTTTCCAGGGCGAATATAATTGGATATTTCATGTACTTTGTCATCACCAAGCTGCGAATCGCGCAAGCGGGAGACAGCATCATATTCGTACAATCCTTGCTGTGCTTTGGTCGTTGATTTGATGTTCCATTCGATAAATCGCTTGCCGAGTGCGTTTGCTACTTCTTGTGCCAAAACTGTTTTACCGGTGCCCGGCTCCCCCTTGATAAGAAGAGGGCGCTCAAGTGTAATCGCCGCGTTTACGGCGATCATCAGATCTTCCGTTGCAACATATGTATCAGTGCCTTTAAATTTCATGCCGTACTCTCAATTTCTTATTTCTTATTTGGTTATCTGCGGCGCCCGCAATTTATTGGAAAATAGGACGGGTAGATACAATGATCAAGTAAATTGACAAAAAGTCAGTTTTAAACCTTGCTGCTCAAGCAGCCCGACCTTCAAGGCAAAGATTCCGGATAATCGGGGCCACGTGTCTCAATCCGGCCTTTTTCATAGTGAACCAAGTCGCGTAGCAAGCCATCCCGAATGGAATAAATAATACCATGGACGGAGAAGGATTGTCCTGCATCCCAAGCATCCTGGACGACCGTCGATGCGCAGACATTCTGTACTTGTTCAATGACATTTAGCTCGCAGAGTAGGTCGGACCGCTCTTGATCTGTTGTTGCGCTGTCCATTGCCGATTTATTATGGCGGATAATAGAGCGAATTGGGCGCAGCCAATTATCGATCATCCCAAACTTCTGGCCCGAAAGGGCGGCTTCAACACCACCACAACCATAATGGCCACAAACAATAACGTGTTTTACTTTTAGAACTTCAATAGCATATTGCAAAACAGACAAGCAGTTTAAGTCTGAGGGAACAACTATGTTAGCGACATTGCGATGAACAAATACGTCGCCAGGCGGTAAGTCGACGATCTGGTTTGCAGGAACGCGGCTATCAGAACACCCTATCCACAAATATTCCGGATTTTGTTGATCCACCATTTTTTCGAAAAAGTCAGGTTTATTTTCTTTAGTACGCGCAGCCCAATCTTTATTCCGTTGAAATATTTCGTAAAAACTATCCATGTTTGGGTTTCCTTCAACACGTGATTTTTTAACGGTTAGGGTGTCATTATCAATTGCTGCGAGATTAATATTCGTAAAATCACTTTTGGGAAACAGCTAATTTGAAATTTTCGTATTCTTCCACCGGGCAAGCAATGACCATTTAAGCAATTCGTTTGACAAATAATTTAATTAGGCAGACCGTAGGATCAAAAGAAATCGTCAGTAAGCGAGCTCAATGCCTTCAGAAAATCGGCCGGCTGCCGTCAAAAGACATGCCTTTTACATCTTCCTGATTTGCGCCGTAATGTTTGGCCTTGGCCAGTTTCATCGCATGTCTGGGGCTGTTATCATGCCGCCCATTGCCAAAGATATTGGCATTGCCGTCGAGGAATTGGGTATTGCAGCAGCGGCACTATTCTTCGCATCCGCTTTTGTCCAAGTGCCCATCGGCATGCTGCTTGATCGCTTTGGCCCCCGTATAATTATACCGAGCATAGCTATATTGGCGGTCATTGGCTCATTGTTGATAGCCACGGCAACTAATTTCAACGAGCTGCTGATATCCAGGATCTTGATCGGCTTAGGGTTCTCAGCAACGATGATGTCTGCATATGTACTTTTCGCGAAATGGTTTCCGCCGGAAAAATTTGCGACAATGGCTTCTTGGTTAATGGCGTCATCGAGCATAGGTGGTATAATGGCGTCGGCCCCACTGGCTGGAATGATTGAGTTATATGGCTGGAGATCTCCCTTCTTCTTTGTCGCGGGCGCGACCTTGATCATGTTGTTGATTGGAATTGTCGTTATTCGGGACGCACCGCCAGGATATAGCAACAGCCTCAATGCACCGTTGACTATGGGGCAGAGTATTCGGGGATACATAAATGTTCTACGCCATCCGCGGTTTTTCAATTTGCTGGCTATGGGATTTGTCGCGTACGGACCCGCGGTCGCCATAATCGGTATGTGGGGTGGTCCGTTCCTTGAGGATACCTATGGACTGGACGGATGGGAGCGCGGCCAGATCTTGTTTTTGATGATGGTGGCTGTCCCTATTGGAGCTTTGTTCTTTGGCCCCTTGGATCGGGTTTTCAAAAGTCGGAAGACAATCGTTTTTTTTGCCGTAACAACGGAGTTGATTGCTTTTGGAATTTTAGGAGCTGTTGAGAATTTATCGATTATTACAGTCACCTGTCTTTTCGTTTATATTGCGTTTGTACAACAGTACTACGTGGTCCTCGCGGCCCAATGCCGAGCGGCCTTCCCAGACCATTTGGTTGGGCGTGCAAACTCTACACTAAATCTGATCAGTATTACCGGCGTTGGTTTCATGCAATCGATGTTTGGTTGGATTTTGGCGATAAGTCCAGAGGCAGGGTATCGACATTCCTTTATGTTTGTCGGTGGTATGCTGGTTATAGCGCTTTTGCTCTATTCAAGATCGAGCGAAAAACCAATGCAAGAAACCGTTGCTCCTGCCTAAATTTAATCACACTGATCTGATTTAATACTTCTTGCGTATACAAAATACAAGGAGACAGCAGCCGTCAACTCCGATCACGTTTGTATCAGGATACCTGTTAAATAATGGACAATTCAGCGAAAATTCTTATATTTTATAGTATTAATATGAATGAGCTGTTCCTGATATCAACTGTCTAGAAAAGTTTGGTGGGAGGAAACTCACATGACTAAACATGATACGACACTTGCGGTAAGACGAAACAGAGCTTTTGTTTCGGAAGCGATGTCAATTCCACTCTTGACGAGAGAACGGGAATTTGAACTGGCATTCCTCTGGCGTGATCATGACGACGAGAAGGCTCTCCATGAGCTGGTATCGGCATATATGAGACTTGTTATTTCTATGGCAACTAAATTCCGGAATTACGGCTTGCCTATGGGTGATCTGGTGCAAGAAGGCAATATTGGCCTGATGCAAGCTGCCTTTAAGTTTGAACCAGAAAGGGAAATTCGATTTTCGACTTATGCCAGTTGGTGGATAAAATCGTCAATGCAAGATTACATTTTACGCAATTGGTCGATTGTCAGATCTGGTACAAGCGCTTCTCAAAAATCACTCTTTTTCAATTTGCGATGGCTACGAGCCAAAATTCAAAGTTCTGATGACGGCGGGTTCTCGTCAGATACCCTGGATGCCATTTCCAAGAAATTGAGAATTAAGATAGGTGAAGTCGAGAAAATGGCCAATAGGCTGTCTGGCCGCGATCAATCCTTGAATGCACCTATTGGTGAGAACGGTGACGATAGCCTGGAAGATTTTTTACCAGATACAGGTCCGACGCCCGAAGAAGCTGTAATGAAGTCCCTCGATGGTGAAGTCAGGTCCCGTTGGTTAGATTTGGCATTGCATGAACTGACCGACAGAGAACAGCTGATTATTCGCGAAAGAAGATTGCAAGATGATAAAACAACCTTGGAAGTGTTGGGCGGCCGATTAGGCATAACCAAGGAGAGAGTACGTCAGATAGAACATAAGGCATTCGAAAAATTGAGAGCGTCGGTTGTTCGAATTAGCCGTGAAACCCCTGTTGGGCGAAACTCACAGACTGCGTAAATTGGCTTCAAAATAATTCTTGCTGACTGTTCGTTGAGATGCTGTCATTTGGAACAATCAAGTCCGCATCGTCATTGCGGACATTCCCAACCCGTTGTGATACTTTATGATACGCCATTCTTGAGCTGTCGAACGGTGCGAACAGAGTTTGTTCGATCCCCCCGTCTAACCATTGATCATACTTGATCTTGTCGATAATGACCGGCATACGGTGGTGGATAAATGCAATACTATCAGCTGCTTCGGTCGTTAGAATAGTACAGCTTTCAATCGTTCTTCCGCTCGAATCTTTCCAACTTTCCCAAAGTCCTGCAAAAGCGAACAATGGCGCGTCTCGAAGGCAAATCAGCCAGGGTTGTTTTTTTGTGTTTCCCAGTTTTTGCCATTCATAAAAACCGTTCGACGGGATGAGGCAGCGGCGTGACTTGTAAGCGGTGCGGAACGCCGGTTTGCCCGCAGCTGTTTCTGATCGTGCATTGATCATTTTTGCACTAAATTCCGGCGATTTTGCCCAAGAAGGAATTAAGCCCCAATGAGCGGAAAAAAGCTCTTTTTCAGCAGACTCCCCAACTGGGGGGTGGCGGACTGCTATGATTTGCGTTGTTGGCGCAATATTGTATCTAGGTTGGAGGTTAGGGCTTTCTTTAAATCCGAAAAGTTGCCGAATTGCGTCTACTGGGCTCGTTAAGCTGAATCTTCCGCACATCCTGAGAACCTAACATACAACTTTTATCGCGGCGTTAAGCATATTGGATAATTGGCCTCAGTTGAAGAGAATATTATAGGAAGCCAGTGAGTTAAAGGCATTCAGAATGTGACGAATGATACAATTTTCCCTTTTAACACAGCCAATTATCCTAGGACACGACGGTTTATCTTGAACTTTAATCAGGGCGCAATATCTACACGGCTAAAGCACCAAGAATGTGCAAAATATCAGTCTCGAAACTGCTTGAAAAATTAATTCGACTTGAGGAATGAGAAAGATGCGGGACGAAATCAAAACAACTTGGATTATTGCAGGCCTTTTGGTTGCCGTGATGGGAATTAGTTCATTAATGGCCGACAGCTCTGATGTCTTGGCCCAAAACGAACCGGATATCACGTCACTGGCTACCGGGACGGTAGTCGCTAAAAAGATTACTGAAAAAAGTGGCGCCTGTGATTGGGTTGGTTCTCTTTTCTCTAAAACCTGAGAGCGGGGAGCTGATGTTACCCGAGATTTGCTAGCCCCGGAAATGCCTCAAGAAACCAATAGGCAAGAATCTGGAATTGGCCGGAGAATATTAAGACACCCGTTGCAATAAGAATGAGACCGGTTCCAATTTCGACTGCTTTGAAATACTTTCTGAACCGTCGCATGAATTTTAAGAATGTATTCATTGCGAAGGCAGCAAGAATAAATGGGATCCCGAGGCCCAGGGAATAGGCGCCAAGCAAACTAACACCATAACCTAGAGAACTCTCACTTGCCGCGAGGGCTAGGATAGTTCCCAAAATAGGTCCGATACAGGGTGTCCAGCCGAATCCAAAGGCGAGTCCAATTACATAGGAGCCAAACCAGTTTTGCGGTTTATCCACGTTATTGAAGCGAGCTTCTCGGTAAAGAAAAGGGATACGGACGAGCCCGGTCATGTGGACGCCAAATATGATAATGACAGCTCCCGCAATTTTCGACAGCAGCTCAAGATGCTCGATAATCAGCCTATTGATGAACGAAGCTGAAGCGCCTAACAGTATAAAAACCGTAGAAAATCCCAAAACAAAAACAACGGCCATAGAGACGACTTGCCAATTTACCCCTCTGCGGATTGCTTCCTTCTCATCTAGGTCAGCCAGTTGATCAAGACTTTTACCGGCAACAAGGCATAGATACGCAGGGACAAGCGGCAAAACACAGGGGCTCAGAAAACTAACAAGCCCGCCGCCAACCGCCGCTGCGTAAGTAATATCCAGACCACCCATTATGTTACTCAATCTACTAAAAGCTGAATTTGAATTCTATGTGCCACAGATAACCTTTTTTCGAGACATATTCCAGTCACAAGATCGTGGAAAAATGTGTGATATCAGTCCACAATAGGTGATGATCTATGAATTCAGAAAAATAAGAAAAAAGAAATGACTGACACGACTTCCAAAATGGCAATATGCATGAAATTGGATGGCCCAAAGGCAGTGGTTATCAAAGAAATGCCACTTCAGCCGTTGAAAGCCGGTGAGTATAGAATTCGGATACGCGCCGCAGCATTGAATTTCCCCGATTTACTTATGACTTACGGAAAATATCAGTTCAAACCTGAACTGCCGTTTATTTTGGGAATGGAAGGAGCTGGCATTATCGAAGAACTTCAGGATCCAGATTCTGATTTTTCTATCGGCGATGCGGTGTTGGTAAAGGGAAAAACAGGAGCATTCGCAGAATACATGACGGCTACTTATGCCCAGTTGGCCGCAATGCCCAATACCCTAACGTTTGAAGAGGCTGCAGCCTATTCTGTTACCTATTTAACCGCGCATGTATCGTTGGTTGACAAGGCGCGGATCAAACCCGGCGAAACCGTTTTAATCCTTGGCGCCGGTGGTGGCGTTGGCCAAGCAAGTGTAGATGTTGCGAAAGCAAAAGGAGCGACTGTAATTGCGGCCGCTAGTTCTGAGGCTAAACTCGCACTCGCCAAACAGAGCGGTGCGGATTATTTAATCAACTATCAAACGGATGATTTTGCCTCTGAAGTTCAGAAAATCACAAATAATGTGGGCGCGGATATTATTCTTGATCCAGTCGGCGGCGAGTATTTCGAAAAAAGTTTGGACTGCATAGCCTGGGCTGGTCGTATTTTGATCGTTGGTTTCGCTGGCGGCGAATTTGGTGTTCTCAAAACAAATTTACCCTCTGAAAAAGGATGTTCTGTTATTGGTGTACGTGCCGGTGAATTTGGTCGGCGTGACCCCGCGGCGGGGCGTCGAAGTTTCGAGCAATTAATCAAACTTACCGAGGAAAATGATTTGAAGCCACTGATCGGGAAGCGGTGGCCACTTGATCAGATCAAAGAAGCCCTTGAAGCGATGGAGCGCAGGGATGTAATTGGTAAGCAGGTCGTGACAATTGCTTGAACAAAAAAACGGGTGAAAGGAATAACCCCTTCACCCGTATAAATAATTGCATAAAACTATGCGACTTCGGCTAGTTTCCTGTCGTCGGCGACGAAAATAGAAAACAGTAATTCTAAAACTTCAACGACGTTTTCATCTTGCAATGAATAGTAAATCGTCTGTGCATCTCTACGTGTCTTTACAACTTCTTCCTTGCGTAACCGAGCAAGATGTTGTGACAACGCAGACTGACTAAGACCAACGATCTTTTCCAATTCACCGACAGAACGCTCTTTATCGACCAAATTACAAAGGATAAGCAATCTGTGCTTATTTGACATCGCTTTGAGGAAGCGGCTTGCGTCCAGGGACTTTTCTTGCAGTAGGGAGATATCCATTAAAAAACCATCTAATTTGTTGTGTAAACGAAAATGCTTAACCGCTGATATAACAATTTTGTGAATTGATGCAAGTAAAACAATATTGAAATACAAAAAAGTTATGTAGAAATGTGACGGACGCTACTTTTTGGAGAATAGTACGGTACTTTAGCATGTCCTTGTAGAGTCCGGTTGGATCAAAGAAGGCGACTCATATCGGGGCTTTCGATAAATATAAAAAAGTAATATACGCTCGGAAAAATTTATGTTACTTCCTCTGCTAGATTCTATCGACGTGGCTTTTCTCAATTGATCAAGGGCTCATTTTACAGTGTTCTACCTTGTTTGGGGGATAGGATCGGCAGGAAATAGTTAATAACATTGATCTCCTGTTTTTTTATTATAAGCTGTTGTTTTATAATGAATATCAGTATTTTGAGCCAGATTAATCGGATGGATAAGAGTACCTGTTGATTAACCATAATTTTGAATTGATGGTTAATAATAGGTAAAAAAAATGAAGGTTGTCCCCATGTTTAGGGGATGAGTCAAATTGTGAATGGCTGGTAAGTCTTATTTAATGGTGGGGTCCCAGTAATCTGAGACCCTTCTTACAAATATTGACGGGACCGGAGCAATGCGAAACCTGCGGGATAAAATGAATAAAATGGTAAAAGCACGTTCTCATGAAATAGGCATAGCGCTGGGCTCTGCGACGATATTAGCGGTAATGGTTATCAGCTTTGGACTATTATTCAGGATCGGCGCTGCGGCTGATTCTGCAGAGAAATTTGCTTTTGTAAAATCTCAGAAAACTACACAAAGCGTAGTATTGGATCAAAAAGTAAAAGACTTGTGGGCGCAACCTGGTACTTATGCTCAGTTGACCGACTTGGATATGCCGGACGCTCATAGCTTGAACAAAACCTTTAAGAGCGTTGATTTATTCGGGCGGACTTTTACCTCAGAAGATATGTGTATTGCGCAAGCTGTGTATTTTGAGGCAAGAAGCGAGCCACTTGTCGGCCAAGTTGCCATTGCCGAAGTGATATTGAACCGGATCGTTGATGCGCGATATCCAGATACGGCTTGCGCTGTCGTTTTTCAAAATAAACATCGCCGACATAAATGTCAGTTCTCTTTTGCTTGTGATGGTCAATCCGATCGGCCTAGAAATACGCGGTCCTGGGAAAAAGCCCTTAAGGTTGTCGCGCTTGTCATGGAGGGTGAACGAAGCGGCATTGCGAAGCGCGCCACACATTATCATGCTTCCTATGTAAATCCGAGATGGAGCGCTTACCTGAACAAACTTGGACAGGTTGGTAGCCATATTTTCTATCGAGAAGAAACGATCTAGACTATTTCTTTCTCCAGAATCCAAGACATGAGTGCAGAACGAGCGTTGCGATCACCAGAGTGCCGCCGATAAGCGTCTCGGAGTGCGGCACTTCGTTGAGAACAAGCCATACCCAAAGCGGTCCTAATATACTTTCCAACAGCATTAGCAGGCTTACTTCCGGCGCTGGAATATAGCGTGGACCAATTGTAATTAGGCTGAATGCCAAAGGAAGAATGAAAAGGCCTAGCAAAACGAGGTAGGCGAAGCCCTCTTGTGTCACGGAACCTGGGTCTGCTAGTGGAAATGCTATAGCCGCAACCATTAGGCCTGACAAACCGAGAGACGGCACCATATCAATGTCTTTTGCGTGGCGCACTGTCGTGATTTGCCCGGCCAGGCCGAAAGCGCAAATAAGTGCGAATATATCTCCATGGCGGCTACCACCGCCGAGACTACCGATAAAAATAAGGCTGATACCGCCAACACAGATGAGGATGGCGAGCCATGTTAAAAGTGCAATTCGCTCTTTTAGAAAAATCCGAGACAGAATTGCGGCCCATAAAGGTGCCGTTGCAATAATGACAAGCGTGTTCGCAACCGAGGTATGCGTTATTGCCAACACGAAAAAAATTGTGCTCAAAGTAAACAGGGTTGCGGCTAGGACCCCACGCCTACCCATAACTGTCAAAAAACCGACGCTTTTGCGACCATGGCGGAGAATATAATATCCCCAAACACCCGCTGCAAAAAACAACCCGCGCCAAAATAAAATTGTCCATCCATCCACACCGATTAGGCGGATAAGCAATGCATCCGGGGACAAAATAATTACGCCCAGAGTAGTGATAAGCGTGCCGTATAAATGAGGCGATAGTTTTGCCATTTTGATCCTGATCGGGAACATGTAGAAAGAAGAATAGGGGCTAACTTAATTGCTCTATCGTTAAAGCTGCAATAATCCAAGAAAAAACTCATTGGCGAAAAATATGAAGGACGCTGATTTGATTTGTACAAACACAATTAAATTGCCATTCTCCAATCATATCGAATGGAAATGCATGAGGTGGATTCTATGGCGTCAGCTTGCAGTGTAAAATCGGCCGAAACAGCCGCCGACAGTGTAGATTTGGTCTGGTCAGATGGCCATCATAGCCAATTTCATTTTATTTGGTTGCGTGATAACTGCCCCTGCCCGAATTGTCTTCACCCTCAAACGAAAGAAAGAACGTTTGATGTCATGACAATAGCTGCGGATCAACCGGATTTGAACGCGCTTGATTTGCAAAAAGAGCAACTGGTTATTTCATGGAAAGATGGTCACGTAAGCGAATTTCGAACGGATTGGCTTCGTTTGAATTGTTATTCAAAATCTGCAAGAGAGGCCCGACGGGAAAAGCCAATTTTGTGGGCGGCGACTGTAAAAACGGCTTTACCGGAAATTGAATATGAAGCTGTTATGAAAAATGATTCGGGATTGCTGGCTTGGTTAGACTTGTTGGTCGATTATGGATTTGTCCTCGTACGAAATACGCCAACAGTGCAAGGAGAGGTTACGCGCGTTGCCAATCGTATCGCATATTTGCGAGAAACAAATTTTGGTCGGGACTTTGATGTTATTTCAAAACCGAATCCTAATAACGTGGCCTATACGGCTTTGAAGCTGGAATCACATAGTGATCTACCAAATTGGGAGCTGCCACCCGGAACGCAGTTTTTGCATTGTCTAGAATTTGACGCCGAAGGCGGAGAAAGTACGCTAGTCGATGGTTTCGGCGCTGCCCGTCAGCTGGAAAAAGAGGATCCAGCAGCATATGAGATACTTGCCAAGCTGCATATTCCATTTCGGTTTCATGATCAGGACTGGGATGTTCAGTGGTCCGCACCGACCATAGCTCGGGACCAATTAGGGGATTTGCAGGAAATAAGATTTCATGCCGCCTTAACAGCGCCCCTTGACCTTGATTTCGACGATGTCTTGCCCTTTTACCGGGCTTATCGTGTCTTTACCGAAATAATCAGAAGGTCCGATAACATACTAGCGCTTAAACTTCAGCCAGGTGATTTACTGGTTTTCAACAATCGCCGGGCACTCCATGGCCGCGCCGCCTTCAATCCTGAAAGCGGCCCGCGTCATCTTCAAGGATGCTACGTCGATAACGATTCTGTCCTCAGTAAGCGTCGGACATTACGCGGAAAAACCTAGACGATTTTATGCTCGATCAGGCTATCAACCGTTTCAATCAAGGACGTGTCGAGGTCAATTGGTTGCCAATCGAGATCATGACGGATGCGCGCTGTATCGAACTGCGGAGTCTGGCCCAGTCGCGGAACGATCAGTTTCAGGGTCGGATTGAAATTCGCCATTAAACGAACGAGCCAGCTTGGAATACGGCGTAAGGGAATTTTGAAGTCGGTTCCGGCAAGATGAGCATGCAGCTGTTTTGCAACATCGTAATAATCCATATAGCCAGTCACACAGATATAACGATTTCCAGGTGCATCTGTCGCTGTCAAGGCGGCCACGTGGGCAGCTGCCACATCACGCACGTCCACAAGGCTGAACCCGATGTCCGGAATGCCGGGAACCTGCCCGGAGAGCAGTCTGCGGACCACTTCATGAGACGCACTTGTATCCGGATCGATAAGCGGACCGAGGACGAAACCCGGATTGATCATGGTCAGTTCCGGGCGATCTTCTTCGGGCAGGGATTTGATATAGTCCCAAGCCGCCCGCTCGGCGATGGTTTTACTCTTGGGGTAGGGGCCTATGTCCTGCGTTATATCACTCCAATGACTTTCATTAAAGGTCGCGGTCGAATCAAGCCCACCGGAAACGGAGGCAATAGATGATGTCATTACGATGCGGGAAACCTGCGCCGCCACGGCCGCTTTAAGCGCGCGCAGAGCTCCATCGCGGGCTGGAATTATGAGGTCATTTTCGTCTTCCGGCTGCTCCACCGGTAGGGGAGATGCCATATGCAAAAGGTATTTTGCGCCGCCAAGAGCTGTATCCCAACCCTCGTCATCTGATAAATCAACTTTGGCAAAACTCAGATTGGTCACATCACATTGTGCCGCAAGAGACGTTGTCAGTCGTTCAATGCGACCAAGATCACGCACCGTGCCGCGAACAGCATATCCTTTTTCCAGCAATATTTTGATTGTGTGCTGGGCGATAAAACCCGACGCCCCTGTGACCACGACCAGATCTTTTTCTTGCATCCCTGTCTCCCAATTTAATAGGCAGGCAGTCTATACTAAATTATTTCAGGCGCACCCAGAAATTCCAAGTCGATTTTCGGGGCAAAAAAGTTCTCAATAAGTGCTATCAGATGCATATCGGAATGAACGCGGGCAGGGGACAACATTAATGGCAAACAATTGGGCGAGAATAGCAGAAGATCTGAACGAAACAGGTTTTGGGCGCTTGAAAAGCCTCCTGACGGAAACGGACTGCAGTGCGTTAATTGCAATGTATGAGGAGGAGGAGCGTTTTCGAAATCGAGTTGTGATGCAACAACATGGCTACGGACAGGGAGAGTATCGCTATTTTTCCTATCCACTCCCCAAACAAGTTTCGGATCTGCGGCAGGGATTTTATCAACCGCTTTCGGTCATTGCTAATGAGTGGTCAGAGAAACTAAATTTGGATCGTCGCTATCCTCAATACCTGGAAGACTATACAAAAATTTGTCATGAATCTGGGCAGCGGCGCCCGACTCCTCTTTTGCTCAAATATAAAACGGGCGACTATAATCGATTGCACCAAGACCTCTATGGAGACCATGTTTTTCCGCTGCAAATGGCTATCTTACTCAACAAGCCCGGAGAAGATTTTACGGGTGGCGAGTTCGTTTTGACGGAACAAAGCCCGCGTATGCAATCGCGCGCGACGGTAATAGATTTAAACCAGGGAGATGCCATTATATTTGCTGTAAATGATCGACCCAAGATGGGGCTGAAAAAGATGTCTCGTATAAAAATGCGACATGGTGTCAGCGAGATCAAGTCCGGCAACAGGCATACATTGGGGGTCATTTTTCATGATGCAACATAAAGGAAACTATTCCTTTCTTTCGTTCTGAATACGACAGTAAAAAATTGAACATGGACATACCCTGTTATTTATTCCGAACCCTTTCTATCCCTTTCGTTGACACGATGACTCAATTTTGTTGCAGTTCAGGAATTTTCCGTAGATATTCTGTGGACGGCATAATCTGATCGATCAGAATCGCCAGGGTAAATTTGAGAGGGTGGGGGCAGATAACTTTGCATACTCCCAAAAAATTCGGGTTCGTTGTAACACCAAAAAGCAGCATGCATTGCCTCGTCTGTGGCATTGATGCATTGCGAATTGCCAATCGTATGAGTGGCCGGCATCTATATGATTGGAACATCCTGACCATAGACGGAAAAAGCGAACGCTGTAGCAGCGGCATCGAAATTTTGCCCGATTTGCTGTTTGAGCAGGCGACGGACTTGGATATTTTGTTTGTCATGGGGGGCATAGAGACAGATAAAATTGAAGATGAGCATTTTTTCGCTGAATTGCGCCGCGTTGCGCATCACGGTACGGGGATTGGCTCTTTGAGTACCGGTGCCTTTATTCTGGCCGCGGCCGGCCTTCTCAATAACTATCGGTGCACGATCCATTGGGAGGGGGCCATCAGCCTTCAAGAACGGTATCCGCAAGTGAATTTCACCGGAAGCCTTTTTGAGATAGACCGGAACCGCTATACCTGTGCGGGCGGCACCGCTGTGTTCGATTTGATGTTGCATTTGATTACAGAGGAACATGGACCGAAACTTGCGCAAGATATTTGTCTTCAAATTATGCATGATCGCATCCGCACCCACCATGATAAACAACAGGCTGGCCGCAAATTACAGCTGGCGGCGAAATCGCAAAAACTTTTGTCGATTGTTGAGATTATGGAGCAGAATATCGAAGATCCAATCTCACCAGAAGAGTTGGCGGAGACCGTCGGGATTTCCATCCGTCAGGTTGAGCGGCTTTTTCGTCAGCACACGGACAAATCGCCGGCCCGCTATTATATGGAACTTCGCCTTGAACATGCCCGGTTGCTTTTACTCCAAACCAGTATGTCCATAACGGAGATATTTATCGCCTCCGGATTTACGACACATTCCCATTTCGCCAAAAGTTATCGTGAGCAATATGGCATCAGCCCTAGCCGCGAACGAAAACCCGAATAAAAAGATCTCTATGCCGGGCAGCTGTTGGCTAAAATCACAACTACACCGCATTAAATAAAAACAAACTACTAAGGAAACAAAACTTGAGGAGCAAAATTTATTGTGTTCCTTTTTTTTGCAGGATAGATATTAGAGATGCAGTGATTCTGCCCAGTTGATTGGGATCAAATATTATATTTTCTATGTTGTACTACAGATGACAAAAGTCTCCGTCGGAATGCCAGTTTTTAATGGCGAGGTTTTTATTGGAAGTGCAATACAGTCTTTACTTGATCAAGATCATAAAGATTTGGAGATATTGATATCGGACAATGCCTCTACTGACGCCACTATTTCAATTATAGAAAGTTTTTCTGACCCGCGTATTACCGTAATAAAGCAAAAGTCCAATGTCGGTGCGTTGGAGAATTTCCGGCTGTTATCGGCCTTAAGCACGGCAAATTTTTTCTTATGGAGATCATACGACGATCGTTCGGATTCAAACTATATTTCTGTCCTGCTCGACATTTTATTATGTAATGAAGGCTGTAGTTTAGCGGTCAGTAAAATTGTCAGAAAACGGATGGACGGCAGTATTGCTGGCGAAATCGATTATCCAGCGGCCTTGAATACTCGTTCTGCCTTTTTTGTAAAAGATCAATTATCCAAGTCACATCCAGGCTGGTTTTATGGATTATACAGACGAGCGAATTTACCAGATCGTATTCAAGATGTCGTGACGAGATACACGCATGTCTGGGCGTGGGATCATTTAGTGCTTTTTAACTATGTCGTTCGTGGCGAGGTAATGGGAACAAATGAGACTAAGTTTTACCAGCTTGAAACCGGAAAGTCAGACAGCAGGTGGCGGCCTAAAGACTTTCGCGGCCAATATGATATGGCTGTTTCCTTTATGAAATATTGTGTATCAATAGTGAAGAACGCCACACTATCAAGAGGGCAAAAAATTATTATTTATGCATATTTGCCCTCTTATGTGAACGGCACCACAGCGAAATTTAGACGGATAATACGTAGCTGGTTGAAAGAAAAATTGGCGTCTTCGTGAAAAATTCATATCGAAATTCAGGATGTATATCTGGGCGTAATACCAACCTTAAAAGTTGGTGCTCATGATCTTAGAGACAACGCCACGGATCGCAGTCTGCCATTTACTTTGGCAGGGTGCAGATATCATACATTTTAAGAATTTTATCGATTCCTATCGTCGCTTTCCAGACCCACTACCTCATGACCTTATTATTCTCTTTTCAGGATTTGAAGGTGGTGAGGATCAGGCCGCGCTTGAGGTTCTGGAAGGACTCTCGTATCTACGACGGGATTATCGAGACGATGGCGGATACGATATAGGGCCGTATCTGGAGAGCGCTGACTTTTTTGATCATGACTTTTTCTTTTTTATGAATTCTTATAGCAGGATACTAGCGCCGGACTGGCTAACGCATGTTTTCAATGGATTTATTAGTCGCGCAAGCGTCGGTGTTGTTGGTGTCTCCGGCTCATGGGAAAGCAATGTTGGTGACGGGAATTTTCCGAATTACACAATAAGAACAAATGCATTTTTTATATCCAGCGGGAATCTGGCGATGTTGCAAAAATGGGAAATGTCCCAAAAGCGCGACACCAATTTGTTTGAATCCGGACCCAGTAGCATGAGCCAACAATTATTGGAAAAAGGAATGCACTTGTTGGTGGTGGACAAAAAGGGTCGAGTTTGGGAAAAAGAGGATTGGCGGGAAAGTGAGACTTTTCGCTCGCAGGAGCAAAAGAACTTGTTGATCGCTGATAATCGAACTGATGACTACCAACAGGGAGATAAGTGGATGCGCCAATTTTTATCAAACCTTGCCTGGAGTGCCGACGATCCAGGGCCTAATCCATTTAAACAAAAAAAGTTGTCACGAAGAATACGGCGGTTTTTTCGTTTCCTTGGCGTGAAACAAAAGTAACATCAAACAGTGATTAAATGGCTCGTCTGTGTTAGGTAAAACAACTGTCTGAATTTCAGATTGCTAACAGTACTTCAATATAGAGATATCGGCCTAACATATGGATAATTACTCACTTAATGATGGTGTTTACGTTCCTAGCAACAGATCGCATAGTTTCGGTTATAGCGAAGGTGATAAAACAGAAGATGCGCTTTTCGAAATCGTGCAATCTACTAGTGATACGTCCGCTGGATCAGATGATTTATTCGGACATGTCCATGATTGGGCGACGAAATATCATTTCTCCAGATCTCGCTTTTGCTTACTCAAGCCACTAGAGCCCCTAATGAGGGACGCAGATGTCCTTGAAATTGGCGCTGGTTGTGGTGCGATTACCCCGTATTTGTGTGAAGTCGCCAATACTGTTACGGCCATCGAAGGAAGTGAGCGCCGCGCGAGAATTACGGCAAGCAGATGTAAGTCTTTTTCCAATATTACGGTGATTTGTGACAATTTTGACTTAGTTAATACAGGCGAGAAATACGATTTTATTACGCTTATTGGGGTTCTTGAATATTCGCAAGCTTTTGTAAAAGGGGAAGACCCGGCTTTCGAAATGCTGAAGAAATGCAATGCCATGCTAAAACCGAATGGCAAGCTTGTTATTGCAATTGAAAACAAATTGGGGCTCAAGTATTTTGCCGGCGCACCTGAGGATCATTTAGGAAAAGCACATTCCGGAATTTATGATTTATACGATGACAAACCCGTCAGGACCTTTGGCAAGCAGGAAATTACCAGAAAGCTAAAAAAGGTTTTTAATAACGCTGACTTCTATTATCCGTTTCCAGATTACAAACTGCCTAAGCTCGTTGTGTCGGAGCAGGCGTTTGATTTGATAGAGCCTGAAAAACGAGATTGTTTAAAAGGTGTTTTACAACGCGGGCAGGCAGATATTCAGGCTCAAAGTTATCCTCGTCATTTCTCTGAAGCTATGAGTTTCGACGCGATAATTGATAACGATATTTTGGGAGATGTTTCAAACTCGTTTCTTATTGTTGCCGGAGATAAAACAGTTTTTGACCCTTCGGGTGGCCCGTTTGCCTGGACATTTTCCACGGAACGACGGAAATGTTTTAACAAACTTAACGTATTCGAATTCACAGACGGAATTGTCAATATTCAATCGTCCTATTTGCATGATATGCCCCGTAAAGAAGACACTACATACTCACATCACATCGTAGATGAGGCCTATATTTCAGGTATTTCCCTACTCAAGCAGCTGTACAAATTGCTTGCTGAGGGAAAACAATCAGAAACTGACATACTGGATTGGGCGCGGCCGTGGTGTGAGTTAGTTTTGGAACTAGGGTCAAGCAGTTCGGGTAAGCGTGTTATCGACGGGCAATATTGTGATTTGATTCCAGAGAATACGATTATTGGAAGTGATGGCAGCCTTCAGAAATTTGATCAAGAATGGCGATATGCATCCGAAATACCCATTGACTGGCTTATTTTACGCGGATTAAGAATGTCTTTGGATAATGTACCTGCGCCTCTTAGAACGTTAGATAAGAAACATAAAGAAGCCGTTTTTCGCCGTATTGTGGAGGAGTTTGGCGGGGTTTATGATGCGAACCTCATTCAGCAAGTCAATATTTTTGAGAAAAATTTACAACTATTTGCGACGGGAAGCGATACAGCAAAAAAACCCAAAAAGCGGAACAGATTTACGAAGTCACGGCGGGTAAGAAAACTGCTTGGCATTAAGTAGAAGCCCGTCATTATGGGGCAAGTATCTGCGAAGATAGGGATGATGCGCAGTGGTGCGAGATGTCGGCGGGTTTGAAGACTAGACGCCCGTGTTGTTGCCGAGAACATTATCCGTGTGACCCGTCCTTTGAAATCGCAATTCTAGCGGCGCTTTCGTCCGTCTCCTTTCAACATTTTAGTACATCTAATGGGTACTTGGTTCGCGAGAAAATCTGAGCTGACGCCTTGTACAGTGTCCGGGTTTGTGTCGGCAAGCGCAGGCTTTTTACATTGCGTATCAGGCCGGTGCTTCAGTGGATTTCGGCGGCGTTTTTTTTCGAGCTGGGTCACAGCAGGGCTCAAACTATTACAATGTAATGATGGTCATTAGGCTCGTAAGCTCTGTATAATGATTGTTGTAGTATTAAATTTCAAAAACATGTTCTGTGAGGCTTCGGCGTGAATTGATGGGCCGCCAACAGTATTTTGACGTGCGACGTAGAAACAGGAGCCAATTTTAGGGGTTAATTGGCTGTTTTTGGGGGCAGAAAAAGCACCATTTCGTCGTATTTATAGAGAAATGATAGTTTGCCTTTATCTCGCTTTTGCCGAGAGATAGCTACGCAGGCCGTCTTCCATACTGAGGAGGCGACGTGTCTGCATCTGTGTTTTCTGTTTAGGCATTGTCTGTGTCAGAACCTGATCCAGGAGCTGGCGGTCGCCGACGATTGTTAATTCGCGTTCGACATTTGCCAATTGATCATCAAGTTTGGCGGATAGATCCGGTTTGTTGAGAAGCCGGACGGCAACGGCCGCAATTTCTAATGGTTTCAGGGCGACCCCGGAACAGATATTGACGGGTCCCGTGAGGGGCGCACCAAGAAGCCGTTCAAAACAATAGGCGACGTCGGAAAGATGGATAAAATCGACGGCACGGCCGGACGTCTTGAATTCGGGCAGCCGATCCGCGCTGATTTCCCGTAAGATGTGGGAGATGAGTTTGCTGCCGTCCTCTTCGGGGCCGTAGGGAAAAAATACCCGGGCCCAGACGAGATCGATGTCTTGGGCAATCACCTGGGCCAGATTGTGAAAGGCGGCTTTTGCTGCGGAATAATAGCTACGGGGGTTGAGAGCAGAATGATGTTCTTGCAAAGGGGTCTGGCCCCAGCCATATTCGGCACAGCTGCCGGTAAGTATAGCCCGTTGCCCGCCATGTGCGACAAAACGGTCGAGCAGATGGGCGCTAGCGGCAATCCAGCGGAAGTTTTCCGGTGACTGCCAGAAGGTACCAGGTGTTGCCTCCCACGCGAGATGGATCAACTGGCGTGGCTTGTATTGTTCGAAAAAGGCAGTGACGGCGATTGGATCATGTAAATCGAGCGGACAATAGGTGGCCTGTTCATTATCCTCATAAGCGGTTGGTGTGCGGCCGACGGCGAGGACGGAATGGCCGCTTGCACAGAGACGTTCAACCACGCGCCGTCCGATCAGCCCGGTGGCACCGGTGACGAGGCAGGGTTGGTTGTTATCGGTTACCATTTTACTTCAGGTAAAGCAGGCAAGATTTTGATCCTTATCAGAAATAACTTTTGGAATGGCGGGCCAGTTGACCGCGATTTCCGGATCATCCCAGCGAAATCCGCGGTCATGACCGGGCTCAAAGGCGGGGCCCATTTGGTAAAAAACATCGGTGGCGTCTTCAAGGGTCAAAAATCCGTGTGCGAAGCCGGCGGGGATATAGAGGCCGCGTCCATTTTGCGCGCTTAGTTCCACACCAACCCAGTTTTTAAACGAAGGAGAGTGTGGGCGGATATCGACGGCAACATCAAAAACGCGCCCAGCCGTGCACCGGACTAGTTTTGTTTCTTCATAAGGCGGCGCATGATAATGCATTCCGCGCAAAGTATATTTGTTTTTATTGTAGGAAATATTGCTCTGCACAGGCTTGAAAGAAAACCCCTGCTCCCTGAATTCATCTTCACAGAAAGTTCGGGCAAAATATCCGCGATCGTCTTCATGGCGTTCCATGTCAACGATGAAAACATCTGAAATTTTCGTTGCTGTGAATTTCATTGCAAAAAAGTCAACTGGGGTATCGGTACGGCGAACCTACCGCCCCAGTCTTTGATTGCGGCCATGTCAGTAGAGATTTCTTCGGCCAGGTTCCAAGGGAGTATAAGCAAGAAGTCAGGTTTTTCCTGCCAGACTTTTTCCGGGGAGAAAACCGGAATATGGCTGCCCGGTAAATAGGTATCCTGTTTCTCCGGATTTCGGTCGACCACGAAATCAATCAACCCAGCTTCTATTTTGCAATAATTCAATAATGTATTGCCTTTGGCTGCCGCGCCGTACGCCGCAACTTTGCTGCCTTTGGATTTTTCCGAGGTCAGAAAATCGAGAAGAGAGCTCCGAACGGCCTCTACTTTTGGCGTAAAACCCCGGTAGCCTGCCAGATCACCTAATCTGGCCAATTGTTCTTTATCCCGGAGGGAGGTTAAGCCGTCTTGCATTGCATATAAGTCGTTACCAGCGTGACAGGCGTAGACACGCAACGAGCCACCATGTGTTGGTAATTCCTCAACATCAAATACCTTTAACCCGTGTGCGGTAAGGATTTTTTCGACGGTCAGCAGAGATAAATAGGAATAATGTTCGTGATAAATGGTATCGAACTGCACTTTGTTGATGAGATTCAATAAATGCGGAAATTCAATAGTAAACACGCCATTCTCGGCCAGGATAATCCGGAAACCTTCAATAAAGTCGTTAATATCCGGGACATGCGCCATGACATTATTGGCCGCAATCAGATCCGCTTTCAAACCCTGGTTCGCTAATCTATTGGCAGTGTCCGCTCCAAAAAAAGCAACATCGGTTTTAACGCCGGCAGCTTCCGCAACCTTGGCGACATTCGCCGCCGGTTCTATCCCCAAGACGGGAATGTTGCGGGAGACAAAATGCTTTAGAAGGTAGCCGTCATTGCTCGCGACTTCCATAACCAGGGAGTTTTCGGCCAAATCGAGAAGGCCTGTCAGTTTTTCACAATATCTTTTGGCATGAGCGACCCAGCTATCCGAATAGGAGGAAAAATAGGCATAATCCGAAAAGATTTCTTCTGCAGGGACGGCATCTTCAACCTGAACCAGAAAGCAGGTGCCGCAGACCCGAGCGTGCAACGGGTAGGATTTTTCAGACGCCATGTCATCTTTGTGCTTCAGGTAACTATTGGCCAGCGGCATTGAGCCTAAATCAACCAACGTTTCTGTTAAGTCGTCTTGACAAAATCGGCATTTCAACACGTTACTCATGCGGTCTCTTTCTCATATTCTTCGATTTGCGACAGCGTCAGTTCATGCACGCTACGACCGTCACTAAAGGCTCGATACCAGGCGACTGTCATATCCAGTGTCTTTTCAGCCCTCCACTTAGCTTCCCAGCCAAGAGCTTGTTTCGCAAGACCAGCGTCAAGGGCAAGAGCGGTTTTTTCCGCGGGCTGATTTGCCTTATCTAACAGCCAATCAGTTTTTATGCCAAAGGCTTCTTGAACTTGATTAGCAATTTGACCGACGGTAACTGTTTCCGCCGACGCAGGCCCAAAATTCAATGCTTTAGGTAAATTGTTATCCATATCTTCGCACAGGGCCTGAAGATAAGTGAGATATCCAGATACAGATTCTAGAACATGCTGCCAGGGTCGCGTTGCATTGGGATATCGAAGCGTAACCGGCTCACCTTTGCGAGCGGCACGCCATATATCGGGGATCAACCTGTCTTCAGAAAAGTCGCCGCCGCCGATTACATTTCCGGCTCGAGCGGTCACGATGGGGATAGTCTTATCTGCAAACAAACTTTTAGCCAATGAAGCTGTGGCAATTTCACAGGCGGCCTTGGACGAGGAATAAGGGTCATCGCCACCCAAAGCGTCGCCTTCGACAAACGGCTTGCCGCTGTTGTTGTTGGCGTAGACTTTGTCGCTTGTCACAATCAACGCGGCCTTCAGGGACGAAGCCCGGCTTAGACTGTCCAGCAGGTTTACAGTCCCCATTACATTGGTCTCATAGGTCAGTATCGGTTCCCGGTACGACCGACGAACAAGGGCTTGAGCCGCCATGTGTAAAACGATTTCTGGATTTTCCTTGGAGACGATCGCATCGAGTTCTGTCTGATTTCGGATGTCGACGAAATGTGAGCGAACGGTCGCGGAATTTTCGACGCTGCTGAAAAGAGAAAATTCGCCGTCGGGTGGGAGCGAAACGCCAATCACGTCGGCCCCCATTTTTTGGAGCCAAAGGGCCGCCCAAGTGCCTTTAAAACCAGTATGACCCGTTAATAAAATGCGTCGGTTTTTCCAAAAATCAGGTTTTACAGAGCAAATAGTCATTTGATTTTCACTAAGCCCAAATCCGCCAGGGGGCATTTCCAGTTGCCCAGAGTTGCTCCAGATAGTTTTTCTCGCGCAATGTATCCATCGGTTGCCAGAAACCCGTGTGCCGATACGCAGATAATTGGCCATCCGCCGCCAACCCGGTCAAGGGCTCGTTCTCCCACGGAATTTCATCACCGGCAATTCTTTCCAGAACAGAGGGTTCAAGCACAAAAAAACCGCCATTGATCAGCCCGTTATCACCTGCAGGTTTTTCAATAAACTCCTTTACCCTGTTATCTTCGATCACTGTTGCACCAAAACGGCCGGGCGGGGCAACCGCCGTAAGGGTCGCTTCACGTCCTTCAGAACGGTGGAACTCTATCAGCTCAGCAATATTAACATCTGCAACGCCATCACCATAGGTCATACAAAAGGTTTCTCCCGGATCCAGATAGCTTGCGACCCGTTTTAACCTCCCGCCGGTCATGGTCGTTTCTCCGGTTTCAACGAGAGAAACACGCCAAGGCTCCGCCTTTGCAGTATGGTAAGTTGCTTCGTTATTTTTTAAATCAAAGGTGACATCTGATCGATGTAGAAAATAGTTCGCGAAATACTCTTTCACCACATAGCTCCGATGGCCCAGACAGATGATAAAATCTGTGATGCCGTGATGCGCATAAATCTTCATGATATGCCACAAGATGGGGCGGTCCCCGATCTCGATCATGGGTTTTGGGCGTAAATGGGACTCTTCGGAAATTCGGGTTCCCAATCCACCGGCCAAGATTACTGCTTTCAACGGAGTTCCCCTTATTTTTCTACAAATCCCCGAACATTAGAGCTTAGGCTATCTGTTGAGAGGACTTATTTCAACAACCCATCTTTGTGTCAAGGTAACGGTACCTATAAAAACCGGATGAAAAGTTTGAAACATGACGTATGCTGGTAAAAATATAATAATAAAATTGAGCAATAAGCATGACTGACGATCAGGGCCGGCTGCACCAGTTGGAAACAGATATCCTTCGCGACTTCGAGTATCTTAATTATCCGGCGGAAAATTGGGTGAAGGCTGTCACGGGACCGAAAGGCCAGCCCGTGCTGGATGTCGCAATCATCGGAGGTGGCATGTGCGGCATGGCCGCAGCTTTTGGTCTGCGCCGTGAAGGCGTTCTAAATTTCAGAATTTTCGAGCGGCAAGACAAAGGATTTGAAGGCCCCTGGGTTACCACGGCCAGAATGGAAACGTTGCGATCGCCAAAACATCTAACCGGACCACATATGGGACTGCCCAACCTGACGTTTCAGGCTTGGTTTCGGGCGAAATGGGGTCGGGAAAAGTGGGAGGTGCTGGCTAATATTCCGCGAGAAATGTGGATGGAGTATCTTCGTTGGTATCGGGAAATACTGGACATTCCGACGGAGAATAATATCGAATTGTTGCGCATCGAGCCCGTTGGAGATTTGTTAAACCTCCATTTAAAGCAGGAGGGATTAGAATTCCAGAAATTGACCCGGAGAATTGTTTTGGCCACGGGGCGGGCCGCGTTTGGTGGGACGCGGTTGCCGCAGGCCTTTGCCGGTTTACCGAAAACCGTAAGGGCCCATACGGAAGATGATATTGATTTTTCAGCACTTAAAGGTAAGAAAATTATCGTGATTGGTGGCGCCGCTTCGGCGGTGGATAGTGCGGCAACTGCCTTGGAAGCTGGGGCGGATGAAGTTCATTTACTTATGCGTGCATCTGAAATGCCGCGTTTGAATAAGTTCAAAAGCACTGTTTATTCCGGTTTTCTACACGGATTTTTATCCACTGATGATGAGACGCGCTGGCGGTTTCTGCAGCATGGATTTGGATGCAAAGTGGCCGCCCCGCGCGGATCCATGCTCCGCTTGAAAGCGTTAAAACGGGCCCATATTCATTTTGGTAGCCCGGTTGAGATCGCAACGTTTCAGAACAATAACGTCGTTGTAACGACACCCAAAGCAACCATTGCAGCTGATTTCCTCATTCTGGGAACCGGTTACGCGATCAATATTAATGATCAACCGGAATTCACTGATTTTGCGGATAAAGTTAAGCTGTGGAAAGATCAATATGCGCCACCGTTAGAAATTGCAGATCCTGAATTGAGTCGGTTCCCCTATTTGGGAAGCGATTTCGAGTTGTTGGAGAAAAAACCGGGAGCGGCGCCATATTTGTCGCACATCCATTTGTTCAATGCGGCGACAACCATGTCCCACGCCGCCGTGAGCAGTGACATTCCGGGCGTCAACATCGGGGCAAACAGATTGGTCACCGCCCTGGTTAAAAGCTTGTTTGTTGAAGACAGTCAAAAACATCTCGAAGATTTTTATGACTATAATGATCCAGAGCTATTGGGCGACGAATGGTGTGAGGACGACTAACCCGAACTTTCGGCTTCCATTAATTTGGAGACGATAAAATCACCGCCTTGTTCCACATGTTCGCGCATGGCGAATTCCGCTCTACCGGCTAAACCCCGGCACAGCAAATCGTGAATTTGGCGATGGTGCTCGTGGAAATTGGCAACAACGTCGAAGGTACTCCAGACGATGATGGAATTGGAAACCATGGGAATACGTGTGACCAGATTAATGGCCGCCGCCAGGCTTTCATTCCCTGAGGCCTCGATAATCTGATTGTGAAACTGGGCATTCCAGTGACGCCATTGTAAAACGTTATCTTTATGCAAGCTGCCTTTTTTCAGCATCACGTCGATTTCGGTAATACATTTCTTTAAGGAGTTTTTGAAAGAGTTAGAAAGGCCCCGTTCGACAGCTTGCCGGCAGGCCAACCCTTCAAGGACGGCGCGGGTTTGATAGGCGGCACGAATTTGATCCGGGGAATATTCCCGAACCACATATCCCTTATTGGGAAAATAATTCACCAGTCGTTCCGCATCCATGAGCCGAAGCGCCGCACGGATTGGTGTTCGGGAGACGCCGGTTTCTTCTGCCAATGTTTCTTCATGCAGACGGCTGCCGGGCAAATAGGTTCCCGAGAGGATGTTTTTGCGCAGATGTTCCGCTATTTCCTGAGCACGAGTATTTGCCATACTAATCGAATCCTATTCCAAAATGTATACAATTTAGAGTATATAAGGTGATATTCAATAAATCAACAAATCAGAAACGGAAAGAAAAATAGTATTAACTAATTGATATTAAATACATAAATTTTAAATCGATCATACAGATGATGTAAATAGTAATAAACTTCTTTACAAACATGTATACAAAAAATAGATTTCTCAAACATAAAGCTAAGAAACGACTGCAGATAAGATCATCAAATAAGAATAATAATTTCTGCACCTAATACTGAATACCGATTGAACACAGAGGGAAGTCATGAAGAAAATTCTATACGCATTATTGATAACAAATTTAATGTTTCTCGGCGCATTAGCCAGTGACGCCGACGCAGCGAAGAAGCTTCGCATTACCATTCAAGTCCCATTGAAAAATCACCTGACGCAAAACTTGTTGGAGTTCAAAAAGGAAGTTGAAGCGGAATCCAAGGGTGAGCTGGAAGTCGAGATTTATCATTCAGCCCAGCTTTACAAAGACAAGGAAGTACCGCGCGCGGTTGGTTCCGGAGCGATCGAAATGGGCGTTGCGTCTCTCACACGTTTTTCCGGCGCTATTCCTGCTGTAGAACTGTTTTATCTGCCGTTTGTCCTGAACTCTGAAGAGCTTGTGAAGAAGGCAACCGCTCCCGGCAGTAAAGTTCGGACTTTGATTGAAGATGAAATCCAGAAGACCGGATCTCGGGTTCTTTGGTGGCAGGCATATGGAATGGCGCAAGTCCTTTCCAACGGTGATGTCATCGCTGTTCCCGAGGATATGGATGGCAAGAAAGTCCGTGTTTTTGGTAAAACCCTGGGTAAATTCGTTGAATCTGCCGGCGGCGTCCCAACCCTTATTTCAGGGTCTGAGCAGTTCCTGGCTTATCAACGGGGAATCGTCGATGCGGGTATGACCGGCTTGTCCGGCGTTAAAAGCCGTAAGCTCTATCAAGTGATGGACTGGCTCACTCTGACAAACCACAGTGATATCGAGTTTGTCGTTCTGATTAACGAAAAATTCTGGGAAGGATTGACCAGCGAAGAGCAGGTGATCATTACGACTGCGGCGCAGAAAGTAGAAGTGGCACTTCGTGACAGGATCAGCGAAGTCGAAGCGGACGCGTTGGCAACTGCCAGAAAAGAAGGCATGAAAGTGCGCGAACTGTCACCAGAAGAAGTGATCCTGTGGCAGGAAACTGTTACACCGGTTATCGAGTCTTATAAAAAAGATGCCGGCGAAACCGGCGTACAGCTCTTGATGGCTGTAGATGAGCTGAAGAAATAAGCTTGGCGGAGCTACAACGGGTGGCTGACTTAGCCACCCGTTCATTTTTTGGAGAATTACTGACGTGCAGATTTTGAGTATTTTTGATAAAATGACACGTGCGTTGGGAGCCTTCTCCGCGTGGTTGTTCTTTTTTATCGGCCTGATCGTCACGTATGAAGTGGTGATGCGATATGTCTTCAATGCCCCCACTATCTGGGTTGAAGAAATATCCCGCATGCTTCTTCTTTGGGGTATTTTCAGCGCGTCCGCATTCGTGCTCTACAACAATGACCTGATCCGCATCAATATGTTGCTTGCTGTTTTGCCGGATAGGTTTCGGCGGAGCATGGATATGGTCACCTACATCTTTATTTTCGGTTTTGCGGTGTTTATTGCCTGGTGGGGCGGGGTGATCGCGGTGGATGTCTGGATAACGAATGAGACCACCGGCTCCATGCTCGACATCCCCTTATGGTGGTCGGAAATTGTTATTCCCATAGGTTTTGGTCTGCTTGCCGTTCAGTGTGTTGTCGAAGTAATTCGAAGCATTGTCGATCCGCGACCCTTTGAGACGAAATTGGATATTCACTAGTATGTTGGAAACAGTCATCATTTTATTGGTGTTATTCGGTTTATTGTTCGCCGGTATTCCCATTGCATTCGCCCTCGGTGGATTAGGGGCAATGCTCTTATATTTCGGTGATTTTTCGTCCCTTATGGCGCCGCAAACCTTGTATAGCGCCATGGATAGCTTCGTCCTGATTGCTGTCCCCCTGTTCCTGCTGATGTCCAATATTCTGTTAAAGGCTGGTGTGGGCAAAGACCTGTTTGGGGCGGCCCAGGCGTGGGTCGGTCATTTGCCGGGCGGTCTTGCGGTAGCAACAGTTCTGTCTTGCGGCGTTTTCGCAGCAGTCTCCGGAAGTTCCGTGGCGACGGCGGCGACAATTGGTGTCGTCTCCATTCCAGAAATGATCCAACGGGGATATTCCCGAAAGTTTGCGCTCGGCTTACTGGCCGCCGGCGGTACCTTGGGCATATTAATCCCGCCGTCTATTCCAATGATTGTCTATGGCGTCGTAACGGAGGAATCCATTCTCGACATGTTCCTCGCCGGGATCGGCCCGGGCATCCTTTTGATCGTGCTGTTCTGCGGCTTTTCCATGCTCTACGCAAAATTTGACAAGCGGTTCCAGATGCAGCCGAAGGCTGACTGGGCAGAGCGTAAATTACGCACGAAGCAAACGCTCCCTACATTGGTGCTCGTCATCATTATGCTGGGTGGTTTATACGCGGGTGTTTTTACTCCGTCGGAAGCGGGGGGTGTTGGTTTCGTTTGTGCGTTGCTCCTGACGACGGTTATCCAAAGACGGTTAAGCTGGTCGGATTTCAAGGAAGCCCTGATCGACAGCATGAAAACCACCGTTACGATTTTGTTGATTGTCGCGGGCGCCAAAATTTTCGGTAAAGCCATTACCCTTTATCAGTTGCCGCAAGAGTTTTCGACCCTGATTGCGGATACTTTTCAGAGCCAAGGGTCGATGATCCTGGCCATTTGTCTGTCCCTGTTGGTTTTCGGATTGTTTCTGGAAGCCCTCTCAATGATGCTGATCATGGTGCCTTTATTACTACCGACGTTACTGGTTTTCGGCGTCGATCCAATCTGGTTCGGCATTGTCTTTGTTATCATGATCGAATGCGCTTTGATCACGCCGCCCGTTGGACTGAATATCTATGTCATTCAGGCGGTAGGGAAGGCGACCATGGCGGAAGTTTCCGCTGGTGTATGGCCGTTTGTTCTACTCATGTTGCTAAGCGTTGTTGCCGTATATTTCTTTCCGGCTATTGCTTTATATATTCCATTTTCCGCGTAATCCCACAATCACCGTAATCAAAAACTGAGGAAAAAAATGTCTGCTGCACAAAAAGTTCGTGATCAACTTAATGCCCCGGGAATTCTGACGGTTCCCTCTTGCTTTGATGCCATATCGGCGCGATTGATCGAACAGCATGGCTTCCCCATGGCCTTTATGAGTGGTTTTGCGACGGCGGGCGCGAATTTTGGTGTACCCGATCTGGGCTTACTGTCTTATGGAGAGATCCTGGATCAAGGACGTTTGATGACCCATGCCGTGTCCATTCCCATTATAGGAGATGGTGATACGGGGTATGGTAATGCATTGAACGTGAAGCGCACCGTTAATGGATTTGCCGACGCAGGATTTGGATGCGTTCTGATTGAAGATCAGGCCTGGCCCAAGCGGTGCGGCCACACTGCAGGAAAGCAGACAGTTGATTTTGATGAAGCGGTAACCCGGGTGAAAGCGGCCGTTGACGCTCGCGATGAAGGGGCAGATATTCTTATCCTCGCGCGCACCGATACACGGGCGACACATGGGTTGGAAGAAGCCATTCGGCGCGCCAATGCCTTCCGCGATGCCGGTGCCGATATCCTGTTTGTTGAAGCCCCGAAAAGCGAAGCGGAGATGCGCCAGATCTGTGCTGAGGCACCCGGTGTGCACCTTGCCAATCTTGTCGAGGATGGCGATACCCCCATGTTGTCGCCAGAGCAACTGCAGGATATTGGCTACAAGCTTGCCATCTATCCGTTGACGTTATTTTCGGCCTCCCTGCAAGCTATGTCAAATGTCCTGTCAGATCTAAAGGCGACACAGCAACATTCGCAGGAGCTTATGCGGTTTTCCACGTTGCAGGATCTTGTCGGTTTCAAGGACTATTATGAAGCCTCCGAACGGTATGAATGATCTCCTGAGCCAGGGAAAGGCAGCTGTCATGTCGGCAAAGCCAAAAGTTATCCGGTCCATAGAAACCAAAGAGCGGGATCTCTGTGTCGATATTTTTCTGAGAGCGGACGGCACGTATGGGTTTGAACAGTATCGCCGGGATGTCGAAGATAGAAGCGGCTGGTTCCCGATCAGTCACTACCGAAATCTGGTCTTTGCCAGCGACGTTCTTGCGTTAGCAATGGCGCGGACGGTTGTCCGCTGGTTAGATGAAAAGATGAATAATAATTAATATCAATATTTTAAAACCATTATTTAATCTAAAATATTAGGAAATTCTGTCGCCACATCCCCTGCGGTTAGCGGCAGGGCTATACAAAAGCCCCTCTGTCGAGGACAGCAGAAGCACGGGCACCTTCCCTGACGCGGACTATAGCTATACAATGAAACCAGCAGACACAGCGAAGCTGGTTGAAGCTCTTGCGGGTGATCGAAAGTAAGGAAGGAATCTCCTCATGCGTCCTGAAGAAATTTTACGCTATCCAGCACGGATCTTGTCACAGCAGCAACGGGAACATTATTTTGCTCACGGATATGTCAGTGTCGAGGACTTCGTTCCCGCTGAAATTTTAAGCGAATTGCAGGCGACAACAACATCCTTTTTTGAGCAGAGCCGAAAAGTTGACCAATCCAACAATGTGTTTGATTTAGGTCCCAGCCACTCGGCGGCGGACCCTTTGCTGCGCCGTTTGAAAAGCCCGGATGAGCGCAGCGATATCTACTGGAAATTTACCACAGGATTGATGGCCGATGTGGCGGCGGACCTGGTGGGACCCAACGTGGTTTTTCATCATTCGAAACTCAATTTCAAATGGTTTGACGAAAGCGATACGGTCAAGTGGCATCAGGATATCCAGTTTTTCCCCCATACCAATTACAATGTTTTGACCATCGGCTGCTATCTGGCGGATACCGACATGAATAATGGTCCCTTGGCTGTGCTTAAAGACTCCCATAATGATGATCTGTTTGATCAGTATGATGCCGAGGGTAATTGGACCGGGATGCTGTCAGATGACGACGCGGCGGGTCTCGACCAGGGGCGGGTTGACTATTTGACCGGGGCCGCCGGTTCGTTGACCATTCACAATGCCCGGACCTTGCATTATTCGCCATCGTCCAAATCGCCCTTGCCCCGACCTTTGCTTTTAAACTGTTTTACATCAGCCGATGCCAAGCCCTATACGGCGCATCCACAGCCGACGTCCAATACCTATAAGTTGCTGCGAGGGGAGGCTGTGAAATGGGCCCATCATGACCCGCGTCCGTGTCAGATGCCGCCGGATTGGTCGGCTGGCTATACCTCGATTTATGCGGCGCAAGCCGGAGAAAATGAAACTTCATCGGAAACAGCAATGTAGGGTTCAATGCTCAAGATCACTGACGACAATCGGAAATGGTGGATTTTAACAGCTTTGGGCGCCGGCGCGGGACTTATCATGCTTGACGAGACGGTGATCGGCGTCGCTCTGCCGACTATCCGCCAGGATCTTGGCATGACGGAAGTCGCCGGACATTGGACTGTCAGTATTTACATGCTGGTCTTTGCCACCCTGGCCGCAGCCGCGGGGAAAATTGGGGACCTGATTGGATTCCGTGTGCTGTTTACGGCAGGCATCACAATTTTTGGCGCCGCCTCCTTTCTGTGCGGATGGGCTCAAACCGGGGACGTGCTTTTGTTTGCCCGGGCAATTCAAGGGGTTGGTGCCGCCATCATATTCCCGGCGTCCGTCGCCATGCTGGCGCTGGTTTTTCCAAAAGAACAGCGCGGCATGGCTATCGGAATTCTGGCGGCCACGGGTACGGTGTTTCTGGCCACAGGGCCGCTGATTGGCGGCGCACTGACGGAAATCCTGTCTTGGCGCTGGGTGTTCTGGATCAACGCGCCCATTGCAATCATCATTATAACGATTGTCTCCCTGTCCTGGACATTGCCCAAAAATGTCAACGAAGGGTCAATTTTTGACATAACGGGGTTTATCCTGATGACCCTCGGTCTCAGTCTGTTTGTCTTTGCCCTTATGCAGGGTGCCAGCTGGGGATGGACGCAGGTTTATATCTTGAGCGCCCTCATCGGCGGTCTTGCCTCTATCGTGGTATTTTATTTTATCGAACGGCGATCGGAACAGCCGCTGATAGATGTCCGTCTCTTTCATGTCGCCTCATTTTCATCCGCCAATTTGATCCTTTTCGCCGGGCAGTTTAGCAAATTGTCCCTGGTTGTTTTCGGGGCGTTGTTTCTGCAAGACAAGTTGGGTCTGTCGCCGTTTCAATCGGGTCTTGCTTTGTTAGCTTGCGTTGCCGCTTTCCCAATCCTGTCGATCCCCGTGGGCCGTCTCGCTGATCTTTTCGGTGCACGGAATTTGGTGCTGGGTGGGCTTGCCTTTGCCACTTTGGGGATGTTTTGGGTTGCCATCGCCACTGTCGCCGAGAGCTATCTCAGCCTTCTGCCCGGCCTGATAATCTGGGGGGTGGGGATGCCCTTTTGTTATGCGCCGACGTTACGTGCCATGGCAAATTCAGTTCCAGCAGAAAAACAGGGAGAGGTAAGCGGAATAGGGGTCACGTCCCGATTGCTGGGTGGGACCTTGGGGGTCGCGTTGTCCAGTACTGTATTGCTGGCAAGTGGCGGCTTTCAGGATGTTTTTTATCTCGCAGCCTGGGTGATGTTAGGGGCGCTCCTTTTCGGATGGCTGGTTTTCGACAAACCTGCCGTGACGTAAAAGCATAGAAATTGCTGCCGGACCTGTTGGGAAACCGCGGCCAATAATTCTGTGTTACGGATAGCTTGTTTTTAGAAACATCGAGTGGCGCCAACCGGATTTCAATTGACAGCGCATCCGCAAATTCAGACTATCAGTTTGTATTTGAGTATGATGTCAGCACCGTCCGGAGACATTGGAATATGGAAATACTTCACACCTTATTCAACGACGCACCGTTGCTTGCCTTGTTTGTCACGTTGTCGCTGGGGTATTTCGTCGGCAAATTCAGGATCAAGCGCTTCGTACTGGGTGGTATTGCGGGGACATTGCTGGTTGGTGTCCTGATCGGCCAGATCGGGATCGATATTGACTCCGACTTGAAAACCATCTTTTTCGCGATGTTTATCTATGCTGTCGGCTATCAAGGGGGGCCACAGTTTTTCCAGTCCCTAAACCGGGAATCAATCAAGCAGCTGGCGAGCGCCACCATCATGTGTGTTGTTGGTCTGATCTGTGTGTTGGTTGCCGCATGGGGATTTGATCTTGATCGCGGAACGGCAGCGGGGCTTGCGGCTGGTGGATTGACCCAATCGGCCATCATCGGGACGGCCGGAGACGCGATTTCTAAATTAAATCTTTCTGCTGACGCCATCAAAATCATGCAAACCAACATCGCTGTCGGCTATGCTGTATGTTATATTTTTGGCTCCCTCGGACCGATTTTGATGATCAGTGCGTTCTTCCCGGGAATTATGGGTTGGGATATCCGCGAAGAAGCCAAGAAACTGGCGCAGAAGCTTGGCGGCGGTAAAGCCGAACTGGAGCCGGGTCAGTTTCATGCGTTGCGCGATCTGGATACGCGGGTTTATCAAATATCACCAGAGGCCAAAGCCATCGGCGAAACCGTTATCGATATATTTGTCGACGATGAAGAAGCAACGGTGGAAGCCCTCATGAGAGGCGGGCAGGTTGTTCCCATCGAGCCGGCCCTGAAAATTGAAGCGGGGGACATTGTCGCGGTTACGGCGCGTATCGGCGCCTATGTGGATCATCACGATTATTTTGGCCCGGAAGTTCAACGTCCGGACGGCATGGAACTGATTGAGGAAACCCGTGATGTCATCCTGACCAATAGACAGGTTGCGGGTAAAAGCTTTGGCGAGCTGCAAACTCAGAATTCGGCACAGACACGTTACGGGGTTTTCGCCACGGCGGCTTTTCGTATGGGCCGGGAACTGCCTCTCCTAAAAGATGTTATCTTGAAAAAAGGCGATGAAATCCGCTTCGTCGGGCGCTCCAAGGATCTGGACCGGGTCACGTCAAAACTGGGATATGTCATATCCGCTGCCGCCATAACCGATTTCATTTTCTTTGGTATCGGGATCGCGGCAGGAATATTGCTGGGCATGGTGGAATTCAAACTCGCCGGCATACCGGTCAGTGTCGGCACCGGCGGCGGTTGTTTATTGTCCGGATTGTTTTTTGGCTGGTTGCGGGCGACGCATCCGCGGTTCGCGGCCCTGCCCACCGGGGCCTCCAATTTCTTGCGGGACTTCGGGTTAGCAGTGTTTGTCGGGGTTGTGGGTATTACCGCAGGCCCGCAGGCCTTTGTGACCATCCAGAAATATGGATTGACCCTGTTTATGCTGGGGATCGCGGTCACCATTGTGCCGCAGATCATTACCTTTTATTTTTCCTACTATGTGTTGAGAATTAAAAATCCCATCGAGCTGTTGGGGTGTATTGCCGGGGGGCGGAGTGCTAATCCCGGGTTCGCGGCCTTGCTGGAAAAATGCGGAAATGCAACACCGGTGGTCCCCTTTACGGTTACCTACACTCTGGCCAATATCTGGCTGACACTCTGGGGCCCTATTATCGTTGGTATCATCAGCGTCAACGCCAGCTGATATCATTTAACTGAGGAGGTTATTACGGTGGCATCTAAAAAAGGCGAAGAGCTAAGCCCGTTCGAGTTGAAGGATCAGTTGATAGAAATTGCCTCATCCCATGCGGACCAGATGATGTTGAATGCCGGGCGCGGCAATCCCAACTTTCTTGCCACACATCCCCGACATGCATTTTTGCGGCTGGGTGACTTTGCCGTCAGGGAAGCGGAAAGATCCTATTCCTACTTGAGCAGCGGATTTGGCGGATTGCCGGAAAAACAGGATATCGTCAATCGATTTGATACCTTTTGCATGCTCAATGAAGGGCAAGACGGGTTGGACTTTTTGCGAGCATCCCTTGCCTTTGCCGAAGATCATATCGGTCTTTCCAAACAAGACTTTCTGTTTGAAATGACATCGGCTTTCCTGGGAGGTAATTATCCGGTTCCGCCGCGAATGCTGGCAAGCTTTGAGAAAGTCGTCAATCACTACCTCGCTCAAGAGATGTACGGATCGCTTGATAACGATCATGACTTTGACCTGTTCGCAACAGAAGGCGGCACCGCCGCCATGACATACATCTTTCAAACATTGAAAGCCAATGGCTTGACGAAGCCCAAAGATAAAATTGCCTTGGTTACCCCTATTTTTTCTCCGTATCTGGAGATACCGGTGCTGCCGGAATACGACCTGGAGATTGTTGATATCCGGGCAGATGAAGCCAATGGATGGCAGTTGCCAACGTCAGAAATTAAGAAACTGGAAGATCCTGATATTAAAATTCTTTGCGTGGTCAACCCCAGCAATCCGCCATCGGTGAAAATGAGTGCGGATGTGTTGAAGATGCTGTCTGATCTGGTCAAGAAGAAGCGTCCGGATTTGATGATCGTGACCGATGACGTTTACGCCACATTCTCGGACAATTTTGAATCGCTGTTTGCCGTCTGTCCTTACAACACTCTGTGCGTTTATTCCTTCTCGAAATATTTCGGTGCCACGGGTTGGCGGTTGGGTGTTATCGGGGTTCACGCAGAAAACATCTTCGACGACAGTCTGGCTAAATTATCGGGCAAGGCACTGGCGGAAACTGACCGACGATATGCCTCCCTGACGGATCAGCCGCGGGCGTTACGCTTTATTGATCGGTTGGTGGCGGATAGCCGGGCGGTGGCGCTCAATCATACGGCCGGATTGTCTTTACCGCAGCAGCTGCAAATGACCTTATTTGCTCTTGCCGGATTACTGGATGAAGATGAAACCTACAAAGGCGCGGCCAAGCGACTGATCCGCCGACGCCATGGGTTACTGTATCAGGCCCTCGGAGTAGCTCCGCAAAGTACCGACAATGATGTGGATTATTACACCTTGCTTGATTTGGAAGTCATTGGCCGCCAACTATACGGGTCAAAATTTGCGGCTTGGCTCTTGAAACGGGAAATCAGCATCGAATTTTTATTTCGTCTGGCGCGCGAAACCAGCGTTGTCTTGTTGCCGGGAAAAGGCTTTGAAGATACGCATCCGTCGGCGCGTGTCTCTCTCGCGAACTTACGGGAAAATGACTATTTATCCATCGGTCAATGTACCCGAAAAGTTCTGGATGAATATTATCAGGAATGGAAATCACCTGAATAAATACCCGTCCAATTGGGTGAATGTTCGACGTTATTAAGTGATCCCAAAATTCGATTTTATTTTAGTATGTGTCATTGAATAAGCTGTTATCGCAGCGCCGCTGAACTGCCGGTTTGAAAGTTGGTTGCGGTATTGATTTTTTGGGCGGTTTAGGGCCACAGTGACGGGACGTTTACGTCACGTCTTTTCACCAGGTTTCTTCTGACACTGAAAGCTCACTTACGGCCGGCATATGATTTCGCGTTTTTTTCAATCGGGAACTTCAAATCCCTTGCGATCCGCGGGCATGATGCTGGCGGCCTGTGCGCTGATTGCCTTGACGACGATCATTGCCAAGGGCTTGGGCACGGGATATGGCGGGCCGCCCCTGCATCCTTTGCAAATCAGCGCGGGCCGGTTTATTTTTGCGCTGGTCGGTTTGTCGGTGGCGTTGGCCGTCTTGCGACCGACCTTTCACCGACCGCATATCCGATTGCATGTGGGCCGATCGTTTTTTGGCTGGGCCGGGGTGACATTGATGTTTGCCGCCGTTGCCCGCATTCCGGTGTCCGATGCAACCGCCATCAGTTTCCTCAATCCGATATTCGGCATGCTGTTGGCGATCCCCTTGTTGGGAGAGCGGGTCGGGCCCATCCGCTGGACCGCAGCGGCGATTGCCCTGGTGGGGGCATTAGTGCTGCTGCGGCCCGGCAGCTCCGCCTTTGATCCGGCGGCCCTGATTGCGTTGACGGCGGCGCTGTTTATGGGGATTGAAGTGATCCTGATCAAGAAGCTGTCGGGGCGGGAAGCGCCGTTGCAGATTTTGACCATCAATAACAGCATTGGCGCGATCATCGCCTGCAGCGCGGCCAGTTTCGTCTGGATTGCCCCAAGCCCGTCGCAATGGATGGCGCTGGCGGCCATCGGCCTGGTTATGGTAACGGCGCAATCGTTGTTTATTCAATCCATGCGCAGTGGTGACGCCAGTTTTGCTTTGCCGTTTTCCTATTCGACTTTGGTGTTTGCCACTTTGTACGATTTCTGGATTTTTGGCGTGCTGCCCGACTGGGTGAGTGCCGTCGGCGGGATGATCATCTTGTCCGGCGCGCTGCTTTTGGCCTGGCGCGAAGTCGTGCGCAGTCGACAGAAAATACCGGAATAGTTCCAAAATGAGCCAGTAGTTTTTCTACAGGCTCATTTTTGGCCGTTTATCCTCATCCGCGTCCGGCCCTTTGTATTGATACTGGACTTATGATTTCCGCCGCCGCAAAATCCGTCTCATAAAAGACGATAATTTGTCCGCGGTCGCGGCGTGCCATAAGGGGATATCACAGCCATGAAACGTAAAACCTATGAAGGCGAACTCGACAAGCTACAAGCGGAGCTGTGTGAATTGCAACGCTGGGTGAAACATTCCGGCGCCCGTGTTGTTGTCGTCTTTGAAGGGCGGGATGCGGCGGGGAAAGGCGGTGTCATAAAGGCCATTACGGAACGGGTGAGCCCGCGGGTGTTTCGCATTGCCGCCCTGCCAGCCCCAACCGAGCGGGAACAGTCGCAGGTGTATTTTCAGCGCTATGTAGCGCATTTACCGGCAGCGGGTGAAATTATCCTGTTTGACCGAAGCTGGTATAACCGCGCCGGTGTCGAGCGGATCATGGGGTTTTGCACCGAACAGGAATATCGTAACTTTATGGTCTCCTGCCCGATCTTTGAACAGTATCTAATTGAGTCAGGCATTATCCTGATAAAATATTTTTTCGACGTGACCCAAGAAGAACAGGAAAAACGGTTCAAGTCGCGGATGACCGATGCCCGAAAGCACTGGAAGCTAAGCGGCATAGATTTGAAATCGTTTGAATATTGGTGGCGCTATACCGAAGCCTATGAGGATATGATCGAGGGGACGGATACGGACTTCTCCCCGTGGTTTCGGGTGCCCTCTGAGGACAAGCGCGTGGCCCGGCTTAACTGCATTACCCATATGCTCGAGACTATTCCTTATGAACGGGTCCCGTTTCATGCTCCGGAGCTACCAGAACGGTTGCCCAAAGAGCCCCATGTGTTGCCGGAAATTCCGTTCCGGCACACGGTCCCCCAAATATTCGAGTGAGAGGCTATTTTCGGTTGGCTGAAATATGCAGGCCGACCAGCCGCGCAACCACAATCGCCAGATAGAACTGCCCGGCGATCGCTTCGAGATTAGTCCAGGAGCGGGCGATACGGGTTATGGGAACAATATCGCCATACCCGAGGGTGGAGATGGTCACGAAACTGAAATACGAGAAATGCACCAGCAGGAAGGATTGATCCGGGTCGGTGATAAGGGGCGTATTTGAAAAAGAGCCGGGATGGATTTTCTCGATCCAGAAATAGATAAACGTCCACATCAGACCCATCAACAAATACAGGCAGACGGACGCGTAGATCATGTTTGCCGACACCTCATTGGTTTCGAACAGATACCGGGCCAGCATAAATATGATGTAGCAGAAGAAAACAATATACAGACCAATGGCCAGATGTGACCCCAGGGTATCGGTGCGGACATAGTCGGTCCAGCTAAACAGCAACGTTGCCGCTGCGATCAGGCAGCCAATGAGAAATTCCCTTCTTTCATGGGCGACCAGATACAAGGAGGAGAGTAAAATGCTCGAGAAAATCAGATTGAGCCAGACACCGGTATGGGCGTCAGTATCCGTGATGTAAGAGGGAATAACCACAAAAGAGAGCAGCAAAACCAGCAGAATGGAAAACCCGAATTTAGGTTTATCGAGGGTATTTTCTTCCGGCAACTTGTCAGAGGCTTTATTGAATATTTTCAATGTGTTACCTTTTTATTTTCATCTGATTTATCATTGCTATGTGATCACCTAATTGATTGTTAAAAGACATCTTAAATAACTGCTTTTTCAACAAACGGACGCCCCTCTTCGATGCGGGCAAAACTGAAGGGCGTGAGATCAAGGCTGCGATATTCGCCATAAGCTATAAGTTCCGAAATCCCACGGCCCATGGCCGGGGATTGTTGAAATCCGTGACCTGAAAAACCGTTGACGAACAGGAAATTCTCGACCTCCGTATGGGGTCCAATGATGGCGTTCTGGTCAAACGCGTTGAAGGCGTAATGCCCGGCCCAGGAATTGATGAGCTTGATTGCCTCAAATTGTGGAATACGGGTTGCGATGGCCGGCCAGGCCTTGGTCTCCCAGATATCATGATCCTGAACAAAGTCATCATACGCCACAGCCGGATCTTCGTCTGGCGGGCATCCAGCGAGATAATAAGCACCATCGGTGCGCATATGAACACCAGAGGGATCAATGGTCAGGGGAAGGTCGCGGTCCAGAGGAGTTTCCGCATCGAAAATAAACGTATAGCGTTTGCGCGGCTCCACCGGAATTTCGATGCCGGCCATGCGTGAGGTGAGCACAGCCCGCGGTCCCGACGCATTGACGACAGTGCCGCAAGCAATTGTCTCCCCGGATTTAAGGGTGATATTTTCAACCTTTCGGCCATTGCCGCTTCGGCTCATGGTGACGACTTCGTTCGCGATATAGTCAACGCCCTGTTCGCGGGCTGATCGTTTCCACCAGTCAAACAAGGTGTTGCCGTCGAAATACCCTTCATCGACCAGATTGATGCTGCCGGCAACAATATCGTCCAGATTATAAAAAGGGTAATCGCGCCCGATGTCTTCAGGCGACATGATTTTGGTACCGGCGCCACAGGCGGTTTGAAGTTTTTGATTTTCCCGCAATACCGCCGCAAATTCTTCGTTATCGGCCAGGTACATATATCCGTGGCTGTGCAACGGGATATCCGGTACACGGGCATCGCTCCCCATGTAATCACGAAAATTTTTGACGAAATCCGCCGCAAACTGGGAAATGCGCACATTGATTTCTGCTGAGAATTGCTGGCGCATACAGCTGTTGGTATGGCTGGTTGAGGCAAACTCGTACGTCGGGTCTTTTTCGACGACGAGAATGGAACCCCCGAAATCCTTATTGCTGGACAAAAACCACGCGACGGAAGACCCCAGCATGGCGCCACCGACGATGACAACATCATAACTCGATTTTTTCGGGATCGTCTGATTTGCGTCGTCATTCATCGGCACAGTTCCTTATCCTGCGGGGAATAAACGACACCTTGTACCCGCTGGACCGTCATATTTATGAAGATGCTCTGATAACAGGGCTATCATATTCATGCCCGGGTGAAAATTGTTAATTGCCGGAGGAGATAATCAACTCCTTTATTTTGCGGGCTTTCTCGAAATGATCGAGTTTGTGAGTCTCTATCCACCAGGTGGCGGCTTCCATGAGAAGTTCTGGATCGTCATTCTTGTTCGCAAAGAAGGCGTAGAAAGAGAGGCCAACAGCCTCGCCCTTCTTGGCAATCTTATCGTCGCAAACGGCAATTGCTTTTTGGCGCAGGGACAATCTCATCTGTGGATCTCCGTCGATCTGTTTGTCGTACCGTCTTTTTAACTGCGGCTTAGGAGGAGCTTGATGCCGGCAAAAGCGAAGAAGGCGCCGAGGGTCGCCTGAATATAGCGACGTGCTTTGCCATATACCCGCACCATCACGGGCGTGGAAAAGGCAACGGCGTACAGTGTGTGCAGGAGGATGGAAAGGATGAAGGTTCCGACAACAATAGACACGCCCACCCAAAGCGGTGCGTCTTGTTTCATGCCAAGTGAGATAATGGCAATCCAGGATAAAGCGGCTTTCGGGTTGGTCATTTGAATAATATATCCGCGGATCATGTAGCCGACCGGTGATCGTTTACCGCCCGCCAATTGCTTTGCCTGCATATCCTGAACAGAAGCGGCTGACTTGAAAGATTTATAGGCGAGCCATAAAAGATAAAATCCGCCGAATATCTTGATGGCGATTAAGGCCGAGGAATACGCCTCCAGCAATGCCGAAAGTCCGATAACCGTTAGCACGGCCCAGGTGAAAGAGCCGCCAGCGACGCCAAGAGCCAAGGCAATTCCCGATTTGCGACCAAGGCTCATGGAGGTCCCGATCACGGCAAGGATATTGGGGCCGGGGCTTGCAATACCTAATAAAAAGGCGGAGTAGGCCAGTATGATACCGGGTAAATAGAGCGAGAAATCTTCCATTGGCAAATCCCCTGATAGATTGAATGTTCACGATTTGTCCCATAAAAACGTGCCGGGTGCAAGCGGTAGATTATTGGGAGTGAGGGACCCGTGTGCTGGCAAGTCGACAGCGTGAGTACGGCGTTTGCCTCAGAACATCCCGTTGGCATGGGCGCTGGTTTCGGGCAGGGTTTGCAACACATCCCAGTGCTCGACAATTTTGCCGTCGTCATCGAACCTGAAAATGTCCATGCCAGCATATTCAAGATCATCCGGCCAAATCTGGTGGCAATGCAGAACGACCATATTGCCATCGGCGATGGAGCGTTTGACGATAACTTGCTTGCCCGGATAGTCTTGCGCCATTTGATTGAAATAGTCGATGAAGCCTTGTTTGCCATTTGCGACATGGGGGTTATGTTGAATATACTGGTCGCCGACATAGGCCGCGATTGCCCGTTCCGCCTCACATTGATTGAACATCATATCATAGAACGCAATGGCGTTTTTACGATTGGTTTCTGGATCATTCATTATGGGGTGCCTTTATTTTGCGGTAGAGGGAGCCTGTATTAAATAAGTCTTTGCAAAAAATGCGACATCTGCAACAATTTTGCAATCAAAGCCGTGAATCTTTAGCTATCCAAATCCTGCGGGGTCAGTTGAATATGCAAATTCGAAATGAAGAACCTGCCGATCTGGACGCGATTGCCAGACTGACATGCGCCGCATTCGAGGCAGTTCCCTATAGCGATGGGTCAGAGCCGGCAATCATCGACAGGCTTAGAAAAAATGGTGACCTCTTTCTCTCACGTGTCATGGAAAAAGAGGGGGAGATCGTTGGCCATATTGCCTTTTCCCCGGTTCGGGTTGAGGGAGGGGCCGGCCAGTGGTTTGGGTTGGGACCCGTCTCTGTCGCTCCGGCGCAGCAGCGATTGGGCATCGGTAGTCAGTTGGTGCGCGACGGTCTCGGTATTTTGAAATTGCAAGGGGCCACAGGATGTGTGCTAGTTGGCGACCCTGAGTATTACAGGCGGTTTGGATTCACAAATAACGGTGACCTGAGTTATGAAGATTTACCGTCAGAATTCGTCCAGTGGCTGTCCTTTGACGGAACAGTTCCCAAGGGTGGCATAATTTATAGTTCAGCGTTCAGTGGCTAGAAACAGTGGCGCTTTACTCGGCTGCGTCTTCTGCCCAGGGAGCCGGTACCGACAGACCATCCACCCGGACTTCACCTTTTTCGTTATCGAGGACCACGTGATTATCGAACAGCGTTAAGGTCGGGCGAACACCGAAGCGTCCCTCCATCCAGTCAGCCCATCCATCGTGGAACCACTCCTCGGCCTCTTCTCGTGTGGCGAATTCATAGACGCCCCCGCCGGCTTTTTCGCCGTTTAGGTAATATTTGCGCCGTAGGCCTTTGACCTCACGATAAATCTTTGTTGACTCAAGCGACATATCAACAACAACGTCGCGGTCCCGCTTTGGGCCGTCGGACGGGATCTGTACCAATGCTATAATCATGCGTTTTCTCCTTTTTTTAAGACCATTTTGATCGTCGTTTTTATTTTTCGTTCAAAGCCAATCGGGCACCCAGAAAGATAAAGGCGCCGGCAAAAGACCGTTTCATCCATTTCATAATGGCGGGTCGGGTAATGACATAATCCCGGGCCAGAGCCGCGCAGCCGCCATACCCGACAAAGACGATAAAAGTCAGCGCCATAAAAATTCCGGCCAGAAGAAACATGGTCGGGGCAGCGTTAACCTGACTGACATCGACAAATTGCGGCAAAAATGCCAGGAAGAACAGGGAAAGTTTCGGGTTTAAGACGTTGATAAGCGTCCCGTTAAGGGCGGTTTTGAAAAGTGAGAGAGGTTTCTTATTTTCACTCACGTCGAGGGCACCGCCTTGGCGTAAAATGCTCCAGGCCATATACAGCAAATACGCCACGCCCAGATACTTGACCGATTGAAACGCGATGGCGCTGGTATGGAAAATGGCCGCAAGGCCGACGATGCTGGCGACGGCGGCGGGCACGATCCCCAGGGTGCAGCCGAATGCAGCGGCCACACTGGCGCGAAAGCCGCGTCCCAAGCCAATGGCAAGGGTATAAAGAACGCCTGTTCCGGGCAACAGGATAACAACCATTGATGTCAGGAAAAATTCAATACTCATTTTGTCCTCCGCTGGGGGGACAAGCTTATTCGTAAATAGGTAGCCAGCGCAACTTTTTGTCTTTCAAAGACTGTTTTTGGGGGGTGTTTTGTTGGCCACCAATTCCGCTATTTTAATCCGCTGGATTTTTCCTGAGGGGCCTTTTGGCAACTCGGTCAGAAAATGAATTCGGTCCGGCGCCTTGAACGCGCCAATGCGGGATTTGCACATCTCGATCAACTCATCTTCCGTCACGCTGGATCCCTCACACCGCATGACAGCCGCTTCAACGGTTTCACCGTAGTGCGCGGATTTAATGGAAAAGGCCGCCGCCTCGACAATGTCAGGATGGCCATACAGGGCCTCATCGATCTCACGCGGCGCGATATTCTCGCCGCCTTTTATGATCAGCTCTTTGAGGCGCCCGGTAATAAACACATATCCGTCGGCATCCATGCGACCCAGATCGCCGCTGCGCAGCCAGCCGTCTGCTGTGAGTGCCTCGGACGTGGCGGTCTTGTTTTCAAAGTAACGCTGCATGACGTTCGGTCCGCGCACCAGCACTTCGCCCTCGTCGCCGCGCGCCATTTCTTGCTGTTTGGTATCGCCAATTCTGATCTCATTACCAAAGCCCATACCGGCAGAGCCGATCTTGCGAATGCCGGGCGGCAAGGGGTTGGAGAGAATTTGAGCCGCGGTTTCGGTCAGACCCATGGTTTCAATGATCGGGATGCCAAAGCGGGTTTCGAACGCGGTTTGGACTTCCGGTGACAGCGGAGCCGATGCCGAGCGGCAAAACCGTATAGTCGTCAACGCTGCAAGCGACGGGCGGGTGGCCTCATCATGCAGTAAATAGGATATCTGCGTGGGCACAACAGAAAACCACGTGCACCGATATTGTTCAATCTGCGTCCAGAAGGTCGTGACAGAAAATTTTGGCGGAATGACAAGACTGCCGCCCGATACCAGCGTTCCCAGAACACTCACGCATAATCCGTTGATGTGATACAGCGGCAAGATACATAGTCCGCAATCTGCAGCTGCCAGGCGGTGTGCCTGCGCCGCATTCCGTCCCCCTGAGATCAAGTTGCCCTGTGTCAGGAGCACGCCTTTCGGCTGCCCCGTTGTACCGGAGGTGTACATCAGCAGCCCGAGGGTTTCGTGTGTTTGCCGCGCTGGAATTTCGTCTTCCACCGCAGCAAAAAAATGAGGATCCGAGACAAGGATCGGCGGCGTGCCATCAAGTTGATGAAGCGCTTTCTCAAGGATTGATTTTCCAGCCTCGTCGGCAAGGATCAGACTTGTTTCCGAATGCTCGACCACATAGGCAATGGTCTCGGAGCCAGCAACGAGATTAATAGCGGTCGCCAGATATCCGCCATAAACAATTCCAAGAATGAGGGTGGCTGTTTTTGGACTGTTGGTCAGAGCATAGGCAACGCTGTCACCGGGCCTGATGCCTTGCGACCGAATATTTACCGCCACTGCGGTTACTTGTTGTTTGAGATCTGCGAACGTCGTGGCGTCGCCGGTTTCTGGATCAATCAGGTAGGTCGCCGACGGTGTTTCAATAGCGCGGCGATTTATCAGCTCGAAAATCGTCTCCTGCGGATCTTCTCGCTGGAGTCCCGAAGACTCCGTCATTTTCCAGCGTCCTGCCAGTAAGATCCAAATATTTCATCCAGAGTAGGTTCGTTGACAGGAATTGTCCGTACGACTTTGGTGATGTTCATCAGATGTTTATGGTTGAAATTATCATCAATGGAATTTCCGCCCCATGTCCCGCAGCCCATAGAAAGGGAAAAGGGCATGCCGTTGTCGAAGGAGCCACCGGTCGCAAAGCAGTGAGCTTGATTGACGATGACGCGACATGTGGGTAATTCTTCCCCGAGCATAACAGCGTGTCTGTCGTTGGACGTATGAATGCCAATGGAATGCCCGGCACCTTGATGGTTTAAGACCTTTGAGGCGAGGGATTTCGCGTCTTCAAAGTCTTTCGCAAAATAGACGGTTGTGACAAGCGAGAGTTTTTCTCCGGACTCAGGGAACTCTGGCCCAATTCCTGCTCCTTCAATGAGCAAGAATTTGGCCGTGTCCGGGTCTTCAACGTCGATGCCGGCGACGTCAATTACTTTGTCAATGTCGCGGGCAATGATTTGGCGATTGAGATGTCCGTTTTGAAAAAGAACTGATTTCAACGTCGCCGTATTCTCGGCATCAAGAAAGCGGCCGCCGGCTTTATGAAGTTCAGACATAAACCCTTCCCGAATGTCCTCGACAACGATCAGGATATTCTCCGATGAGCAGGAAGTGGCATTATCAAAGCATTTTGAATCCGTGATTTTTTGGGCTGACACCGCAAGATCAGCGGTATCGTCTACAATGACCGTGACATTTCCAGTGCCAACGCCAAGGGCAGGTGTTCCGGACGAATAGGCCCGGCGCACATTGTCCTGACTTCCTGTGACAACCAGAATATCCACGGCTTCCATCAGCCGTTGGGCTTTCGCTTTGGAAACTGGGGCCGGGATCATTTGGACAAGATCTTTATCAATACCCGTCTTGTCGAATTCAGCATGCATATAAGCGACGAGTTTTTCACATACAGCAACGCCTTTGGGCGATGGGGACAATATGATGGCATTTCCGCATTTGAGCGCATTCACCACATTATTAGTAGGGGTTGCGACGGGATTGGTTGACGGGACAACTGCGCCTACGACCCCGACAGGACGCGCAATCTCCGTGATGCCGGACGCCGTATCCTCGCCTATAATACCGCAGGTTTTCGCGTGTTTGATATCACGCAGCAAACCGAGTGTTTTCCGGTGGTTTTTCGTTATCTTGTCTTTGACATTTCCGAGCCCCGTTAATTGAACCGCTAATTCCGCCAGTTCCGCGTTACGCCTGGGCTCCATCAGAGCCCAAGCTGCGGAAAGCGCTGCATTGTCATAACGCTCTTGGTTGGCGTCCTTTTCGAACTTCTGCTGAGCCAAACGCGCTTTGGCAACCAGTTCATCGACAATCATTTCGTCTGGGGCGGTTCCGGTTTTTTTACTTATTTGCTCGCTCACAACATGATCCTTACGCTTAAGCTTCTGTGTTACTTTTATGCACCGTACCTAATTTACAGAGGCGAGGGAATATCGACCCTTGGCAATCCCTAAAAACTAACTCATGAAACTAGGAACGCAAATGTTTTCATTGGATGCAATATCGGGCGTTTAAAATGAACTGGACTAAAAGCGCATTGCCAGAGAAGCTAATCTGGCTGAAACTGACCATATCATGCTAATCCAAACTCGATACTTGCCCTCTGCCGTTTTTAGGTAAGACGCGATGCGAAAGTGTCGTATTAAAAAAGTTTTGATGGCCGTTCGTGTCGCTAACTCTGGTTATTGAGGTGCAGTCGGATTAATCTCGACCTTGAAAAGCCTAACGAAGTTTGTTGTGGTGACTAATATTTTTCATTTCCACCAAGAAGGCATTCTGAAATCTGATGGAAGACGTTTTTGACGTAATAATTATTGGTGCTGGGATTGCCGGGGCCTCGCTCGCGGCGGATTTAGCTGCGGACCATAAAGTGCTCGTGCTAGAACGCGAAAATCTGCCCGGATACCATACGACGGGCCGTTCCGCTGCAGTCTATTCAGAAACCTATGGCAATGAAGCGATACGGAAACTTACAGTCTTAAGTCGTTCCTTTTTTGAAGCACCTCCAAGCGGATTTTCAGACATTCCCCTATGGCGTGATCGCCGGGTTGTACTCATCGGTCGGGCTGACCAAAGCGAAAGCCTTCGGCATCATTACGAGACGACGAAATTACTGGCAAAAAACCTCAACTGGCTTGATGCGGATGAGGTCAAGGCAATGGTTCCCATACTGGAAACCGGGTATGCGGCGGCCGGAGTGTTGGAACCAGATGCAAAGGAGCTCGATGTACATGCCATCCATTCTGGCTATTTGCGTCAGACCAAACAACGGGGAGGCCAGATGGTAACGAATGCTGACGTTCGACGCTTGGTCCGTCAGAATAATAATTGGACTGTAGAAACCAAAGCAGGAACCTTTCGAGCGAAAATTGTTATTAATGCGGCGGGTGCTTGGGTCGATGAAATTGCTTCCCTTGCAGGGTTACAGCAGATTGGTGTGCAGCCCTTGCGCCGGACGGCCCTGACAATAGCGTTCGATCATCCTGACGCTGCGAATTGGCCGGTGGTGATTGATGTTGACGAGAACTTTTATTTTAAGCCGGAAGCCGGAAGCTTGTTCTGCTCTCCTGCTGACGAGACAAAAATGGCGCCATGTGACGTCCAACCAGATGAAATGGATATCGCCATTACCGTTGATCGAATTGAAAAAGCGACAACTCTCCGGGTTAAGAAGATTCTAAGTAGTTGGGCGGGATTACGAACATTTGCGCCGGATAGAACGACGGTTGTCGGTTTCGATCGTACTACTGACAATTTCTTCTGGCTTGCCGGACAGGGAGGCTATGGAATTCAGACATGTCCGGCAATGGCGTGCGCCGCAGCCCATTTGATCAGACATGGTGCCTTGCCAACCGAACATTTGGCGGTTGGATTAAGCGAAGCCATTCTGTCTCCAGATAGATTTACGAAGATGACTCAATAAGTTTTCAATGTTCTGATGACTTGGTTCAATAGGATTATAAAATATTGAGGCTGGCTTCTGTTTCGCGCCCGAAATAGGTCCGGAAATTTCACACCTTAGATTTATTGTTTCAATATCGCGGCGGCCGAATTTTCGGCGGCTTCAAACGCGCCTGCAATTAGTCCCGGGTTCTGCTGGGCCAATTCAGCTCCAGCAAAAAAGATCTGTCGGTCGAAATATGGGACGCGAAGAATATCCGGGCCAGTGCTTGGATGGGGCATTGGGCCTGTTAAATCATCAGGTGATGCGGTTAGGGAATCTTCAGCCCAGTCTTCGATATGAATGGCGAGTGGAGACGGGCAGTCTTCGCCGAAACATCTTTTCAATTGTGCCGCAATGCGGGTTGGCAGTTCATCCGCAAACTGTTTTCGCAATTGATGTGGCCAGCCGATGAAACCGAATATGGCAGCAGGGTCTCCTGTCGGGCCGCTATGGTCGTGAGTTTCAACCAAGGGCCCCTCACGGCTTGCAATACGCCCGGATAATCCAACCTCTCGCCAAAAGGCTGTTTCGAAAAGAATAACAGCTTTGGCATGAGACGCCATCCAAGTCGGCATGACAGAAAGTGCTTGCCTTAGGGTTGGAGGCAACGGGGGATTAAAGGTAAGGGTTTTGAGAGCTATCCGGGGTGGGATTGCCACAATAACTTGCTTACAACGAAGAGGCGGTTGATCGGCACCAGCGAGATCAATCTCTACATAGTGATCTCTGACAATTACAGATCGGGCCCGGTTGCCGCGCGTCACCGTTCCCTTGCTCAATCGTGCCATGAGAGCATCGACAAAGGCCTGCGGACCGCCAGAGGGACGGACGCTGCCTTCTTGACCGGGCAGGCGGTGCCGCTCAGGTCTGGTTTCAGGCCCGTAATCCAAAATAGTGTGCCCAATATTGAATTGGGGGGAACTTTCAAGGTTAAGTTTGGTCAACCAGCGTTGGACGATTGGTTGGAAGTCAGGCCAAATCCAAGTTGGACCGAGGTCGGCCAAATAGGCGCCAGTACCTTCGTCGAAAACACTGCGAATACGCCCGCCAACGCGATTGCTGGCCTCAACAACTGAAATGGATTTTCCAGCCTCCTGCAACAGTAAAGCTGCAGAGAGGCCAGAGAGGCCGCCTCCGATAATGATGACATCGAACACTTTCTTGTTGTCGGCCGGAGAATCTTTAGGGTTCGTCAAGTTGCGACCGGCGCGTCAACATATCGCAAATGACGCGTTTTGATCCAGACTTTGGCACCTTGTTGGCCCGCCCTAGCATTTAGTCGACCGCCTTTTGGAATGCGTAGCCAGGAATGGGCCCGGAACCTATCACCGGTTTCGGAAAATTCACCATCCAGAACCAGAAATTCTCCACCTTCAGGCAGATCCAGATTAATCTCTGCTTCCGCCTCCCAAGTTTCCATCTGAACGGTTTCTCGCTTATCTAAAAACAAGGGCATCACCGATACACTGGGTCGGTCGGCATCACGAACCATTCCCATTTTATTCATGTCAATCTTGACGGGCGTCCTGTCGTCCAGATCAAATTGCCAGAGCTTTACAAAAATCACACAGCCTTTGTCTGAGCCTGGCGTGTGACGTGAAGTCGGAGGGTTGCGGATATAAGATCCGACGGGGAAATCGCCATGTTCATCCTGAAATACGCCCGCAAGAACGATAAATTCCTCGCCGCCCGTATGGACATGGGGAGAGAACTCGCTTTTCGGAGCGTAACGGACAATAGTTGTCGCCCGTGCGACTTCGTCACCAATGCGATCTAGCATGCGGCGATCCACACCCGGAATGGGAGACGACAGCCACTCAATTTCGTCTGCATGCATTACAACGCGTTTATCAAAATCAGCATTTAATTCCATAGCTGTCTTCTCCTAAGTCCATTCAGGTTTCTAATTAGCACAACTTGGCCGCGTTGCCATCTTTTGGCGCCATGCGATTAGATGTGTGAGGTCCTCCGGAATATCGACTTTGGCAAAATCAGCGAAGGCGAGGCCGGCAAACGCTGTAATATCCGCCATGGAGAATTTATCTCCGGCAAGATACTGATCTGTTGTCAAGACGCCATCCAAATAGCGCATCGTGTCCAAAGCCACTTCTTTCTTCTTTGTGCCCCAGTCGGTATTTTGATAAGTTTCAAGATCCGGACCTAAACCGGGTGTGGCATGATGGAAATAGGCGCCGACAGCGTCAACCAAGCCGGCTTCGGCTCTGAGATTCATCATATGGACTTTGGCCCTTTCAATTGGTGTGGTGCCAATCAGATCCGGCCCTTCAAAGGTGCCGTTAATATACTCTGTGATCGCGGTACATTGCGAGATACAAGAGCCATCGTTTAGCTCAATGTAGGGAACAGTTGCATCGGGGTTACGTTGTTTGTAAGCGTCAGTGCGGTGTTCTCCAGCCATCACATCAACCGGCATAAACTCCACTTGATCTGTTGCCCCCTTTTCGGCCAAGGCGATCCGCACCCGAGCTGGATTGGGAAATCCTTCAATATCAAAAACCTTCATGTCGCTTTCCTTTACATCTAATTGTTTTTTCTATCTATCAGTAGGTAGAATCAAAAAGTAAACCCTTCTTACCTCTTGACTGAAGGGGCGTCAAGAATTATCTATCAGTAGATAGAGAAAAACGATATATAGTTTAGAAAGATGTTCCGCACTTGGCCGGTCGGCTCTTCAATTGCGGAACAAAGTAGAGGTATGGAATGGAAGCGGGATCAATCCGGGAGAAGATACTGGCGGCGGCGGAGAAAAGAGTCCGCCACGTAGGATATAATGCTGTCAGCTTTCGCGATCTGGCAGCCGATGTCGGCGTTAAAAGTTCGAGCGTTCACTATTATTTCGTGAAGAAGGAAGACTTAGGAGAAGCCTTAGTCGATCGTTATACAGAACAGTTCAGAAGTGAATTGGACAAACTTGATACCGACATACTAGATCTGAAAAATGCGCTAACGGCTTTTGTCGGACTCTATGGTCAGGCGCTGATACTTGGTGATTCTGTTTGTCTCTGCGCCATTCTTGGGGCGGAAGCCAATGGTCTGGCGCCACGTATCAGAGACGGCGTCCAGAGTTTTTTTCAGATGAACACAGACTGGCTTTCAAAGCGCTTCAAAAACGCCCCGGATAACCCAATCAGAATGGCTCCACTTGAAATCGTCTCCGCGCTGGAAGGTGCAATGATAATTTCGACTACCCTTAGATCTCGCGAAGCCTTTGACGCAACAGCGGCACGAATCCTAAAGACATCAGTCTAGATATATTGCCATGCCAAACACAGCAAGCGCAGAAAAACTTGAGGGGAAGTATCTAGGCAGTGGTATTTGCAGTTGCCACGTGTTTATTGCGTCAATTTCCCTTCTTATCTCGCGGTTACAAAGTTATCATATGCTTGTCCCACTGAACGGACGGAGGCTTCAAATAACTCCTGACCAACCTCGGCGGTAGAAAGCGTTGGATCTGATCCCATCCGACCATCGGCAAACCGTCCACGGAAATCATCGGCATCGTAAATCGGACCACGAGGAGCAATACGCGGAGTTAATTCGTCGCGCTTAACTCTTGCGCCGTCCTCTGGATAACCAAAATAGGTCAGCGATACTTCTGACGGCGTGGCATGGCTGCCTTCTGCGTCACCGTATTCTCTTTTCGATATTTCTTTAATAGTCTCACTGTTCCACCAGTTTTCTAAATGGCAACGTACAGAAGGTCGGTTTTGTCCTGTTATGCCCAGACTGCTTTCGGCATAAATTTCAGAAAACGCGGCTTCGCAGGTGGCAATATTGCCGCCATGCCCATTTAGAAAAAAGAAACGATTAAATCCGTGGCGGGTTAATGAATTAACCACATCGCAAACCACAGCAATCAGTGTGGTCGGACGTAGCGTTATCGAACCGGAAAATCCTAGGTGATGTTGAGCCATGCCGATGCTCAAGGTTGGCGCAACCATAACATTCTGTCGCTTTCCGATTTCATGCGCGACTAATTCAGGGCAAAGGGCGTCAGTTCCGATAAAACCTGTTGGTCCATGTTGCTCGGTCGAACCAATGGGAATGATGATACCAGTCGAATTGTTCAGATACTCCTCTACTTCCGGCCACGTTCTCAATTGTAGGCGCATGCCTCTCCCCTTCAAAGTTCATTTCCTGATTTTGGAAATTCACCCTAACGGTAGTACGCGGATCCGGCCAGAAAATTTGCGCAATGTAGAACTATTCTTTCGGTCAATTCGAGAGAGAAGGAAATAACGCGTTTTCGCTGCTCGCTTAACAGAGTAGATCTTCCCAAAACACAAGTTATTTCTGATGTTACATTGTTGTCCTGTGTCTTCTACCATAAGACCGTTGACTATATTACAAAACTGAACTTTAATGAATATGCAACCTAAATAATTAAATACAAAAGGCCTAACGACGTAAAAATTGTTGGTGGGATGTAGGGATCCAGTGTCGGTGAATTAGGTTAGCTCAGAAGAAAAAAGAGAGCGCTTTCATCATTTCGTATTTGCATGTTGTCCGTATAGAACTGATGTAAGGTTATTAAAAATTGCAAGTCGCACAGCTAAACTGACTTGTGGTAACCGACATATATAGAGGAGCATTTTACAAAGGTTTCGTCTATAAAACGGACACAAGGTTAAGCCGCCATTTAGATTAAGTAAAAAATATATAATGAAGAAGATCCGGGGAGGGACTAATGGTAAAATTAACAATAAACGGAAAAGATCTCAATGTTGATGTGCCTGATGACACGCCATTGCTGTGGGTGATCCGTGAACATTTGCAAATGACGGGCACTAAGTTCGGTTGTGGCGCAGGCCTTTGTGGTGCTTGTACCGTACATATTGACGGAGAAGCGACGCGGACATGTATAACCGACGTAAGCGATGCCGCTGGTACCAAAATTACGACAATCGAGGGACTGGACGAAAACGGAATGCACCCATTGCAAAAGGCCTGGATAGCAGAACAGGTACCACAATGTGGATATTGTCAATCAGGTCAGATTATGACCGCCGCTTCCTTTCTTGAAGAAAATAAGAATCCAAGTGATGAAGATATAGTGGAAGCAATGACAGGGAATATCTGCCGTTGCATGTCATATATTCGTATCAAAAAAGCAGTACGGCGTGCTGCAGACGAAATGAAAGCATAGGGGGCATCATGAAACTTCAAAAAAAGATCGCGAACAGCGATAAACGCGGTGTCTCCCGGAGAGATTTTCTGGTCGGCTCAGCAGCAGGTCTCGGCCTTGTAATGGGATACGGTGCCCTTCCTGTCGGTGGCGGTGTAAAGGAAGCGATGGCCGCCGGGTCATTTTCTCCCAACATCTGGTTTTCGATGGATGACGCGGGCATCACAACCGTCAATATCGTAAAGGCTGAAATGGGTCAGCATGTCGGAACGGCTATCGCCCAATCTTTAGCGGACGAATTGGAAGTACCTTGGGAAAATATTCGGTTGAATTTCCCAGATGTTGCGCCCCAATGGGGGTTGTTTATTACGGGCGGAAGTTGGTCAATCAACTGGACTTTTGCGGCGATGTCACAGGCAGGCGCTGCCGGACGAATTGTCTTGATGGAGCAAGCAGTCAAAAATTGGGGTGTGCCGGTTGCTGAATTACGTGCCGATCAAGGGATGATCTACCACGACAAATCTAATCGGAAAGTGAGCTACGGTGATTTGGTTAAAGGCGGTATTATATCTCGAAGTTTCAATAAAGCTCAGTTGGAAGCCATTACATTAAAAGCACCAAAAGACAGAAAGATTATTGGAAAATCGGTCGCCAATTTGGATATTCCCAGTAAAACGAATGGGAGCATCAAATACGGCATCGATACCTTCGTAGACGGAATGGTTTATGGCGCACCGCGGACCCCGCCAGTGCGTTACGGGGCGACAGTTAAAAAGGTCGATGATAGTGCGGCAAAAAAAGTTGCGGGTTATCAAGGGCATGTCGTTCTTGAAGATCCGACAAAAATGGTTACCGGTTGGATTGTCGCTCTTGCTGACAGTTATCCTGCGGCACTAAAAGCTGCAGAAGCACTTGAAGTTGACTATGATTTGGGGCCTAACGCAAAAGTCAGTTCTGAAAGCATCATGAAAGAAGCCGAAGAAATGATTAAGGCGGGCGAAGGAGGTAGAACCTTTGTTGATGACGGCGATGTTAAAAAAGGTATGGCAGAGGCCACGACGAAATTTACGGCTGAATATACGACCAGCTTGAATCTACATATGCCGTTAGAGCCCATGAACGCGACCGTTTGGGAAGAAGATGATATCTGGCATGTGACAACGGGAAATCAGTTCCAAACCGTTCTTGCGGGCGTTCTTCCTATCGTCCTTGGTGTTGATCCCTCGGCAATTGTCATTAAACAAGTAGCTTTGGGGGGCGGCTTCGGCCGTAGACTGGAAGCAGATTACGTTGTCGTTGCGGCTCTTGCCGCTAAAGGCGCGAAAAAACCTGTAAAAATGATTTACGACCGTGCAGCCGATACACAGTTTGATTATCCGCGGAGCCAAGTACTTCAGTCGTTGAAGGCAGGTATCAAAGATGGAAAACTGGATAGCATGACCCACGATGCTGTTTGTACTTGGGCAACTAGTCGCCTTGCTCCGGCATTTTTGGCTGATGCGCCAGAAGGTAAAATTGACTATTTCGCAATTAATGGTGCAGATTTTTGGTATTCGGTTCCAAATCATCGGGTACGGGTAGCGAAGTCAAAGCAAGGAGATGCAGCGGCGCCTGCGGGTAATCTGCGGTCCGTCGCACCTGGGTATACCTTCTTCGCGGTTGAAAGCTTCATGGATGAATTGGCCCATGAATTGAAAATCGACCCGTTGGCGTTTCGGATGTCGATGCTTGATGCGGCCGGCAAACAAGCTGGAAGCGCGCCAATGAGTGTTGGCGGTGCCAAACGGTTGGCAGGTGTTCTTAAAGCCGCAACTGATAAAGCTGAGTGGGGTAAGAAGATGGCCGAAGGCAGTGGGATGGGTCTTTCCATATCCAGTGCTCAAGAACGGGCAACGCCGACCTGGACGGCCTGCGTTGTCGAAGTCGACGTCAACAAAACGAGTGGTGATTACAAAGTTAAGAAAATGACCATTGCCATCGATGTCGGGACGGCTGTCAATCCAGATGCCGTAAAAGCGCAGGTCGAAGGATCGGCTCTTTGGGGATTATCAATCGCGACAAAAGAAGAAGCGATTATGGAAGACGGGGCTATACAGCAAACCAATTTCGACACTTACGATGTCTTACGTATGGAAGATGTACCGGAAATGGAAATTATTGTATTGTCTCCAGGTGAGTATCCTGTCGGATGCGGGGAGCCAGGAGTGACGGTTGTCGCGCCTGCTATTGCCAACGCGATTTTCAATGCGACTGGTGTGCGAGTCCGGCATTTGCCGATGACACCTGAAGCAATTAAAGAAGCCCTTACCGGCTAAGAAATCTGGTAATTAGATTTCGGTAGAGCAATTCGTTGCTCTACCGATTTTTCTAACCATTGTGGATCCCTTTATGCGGCCAATTTATTTTACTCTCACTCTTTGCGTGATACTCACTGCAAGTTCTGCAAATGCCGGCTGGCGAGATACTGAATGGGGAATGACCGTACAACAGGTGACGGATGTTTCAGGGACCGAAATCTACGAGGCGCAACTTAAAAACGCGGCATATTGGGAAATTCTTCCGAAATTGAAATCTTCAGCTAACTTTGGGGGATTTAATTTCCTTGCCGAGTACTATTTTGATGACCGTGACGGTTTGACCTCAGTCCGCTTGATGCCCAGTCAAACTATTTGGTGTCTAGATATGTTTCGGTATTTGTTTAAGAATTATACATATTTCGGGCCCGCTGAAGATTCATACCTTTGGCATGACGTATCGGGAGGGAATAAAGTTCAATTATCCCGCTTTGCAAATTGTGCCGTGACTTTTAGTTCTAAAGAAGATGGATCCAAATCGGCGTCGGAGTAAGAGGCAAAGTTTCCAGACCACGGAATTCCAGAAATTTCGATTGAAAATTTCTGAGAGAAAGCCTCTGCATAATGTTCGAAAGAGACCGCCGGATTCACGAAAGAAAGCGGCCCTCCAATGACATTAACGCGAAAATAATCGACCAGCTCTCGCCGTGTTTCCTGATCGGCTCGGTCAGCTAAGATCGGAAGGCCGTTGATCGTTATACCTTGGGAAAGTAGGATTTCTCGAACAATAGCGGGTTCTGCGCCTCGATTACTTGGGTCGTCACTGGAAATATCAATTACTTTTCGGTCGCCTTCGAATTCATTTTGCTCAAACGACTTTCCTGCTGCTTGCAGTGCATCGCCCAGTGCGGTGTATAATAATCCGGTCCACGGTTTTTTCTGGTTGTTGCGTACATAAGTGGCAAAATTTTGAGCGGTTTTTTGATCGCTTATCTCTTGCCAGGGAACAGCAATCAATTGCTGATTTTCTCCTGCCCATAGAAGCAGCGAAACAGCTATTTTTCCCGTCGGTAAAGAATCAATGATTTTGAGTATTGTCGGATCTTCAAACACTTTCGCGATGCCTTCGATCTGTGCTTCATGTTCTTTTTGGCTAACGCTGCTTGAGACATCGACGGCAAGGACAATTTCTACGCCAACTGCTTTTTCATCGGCATAAACTGTATTCCATGGAATTAAAAACAACGACAAAAATACTATTAATTTCACTTTTTCACCATGCGGTTCCCGTGTCAGATGATCACAGCCCTCTAAAGCGGCATTGTGATCGGAATATACCTTTACATCAACATTAGAAATATGAAATCATGAAACTGCTAAAATAAAAATTGCGATAAATCGCACATAACGAAAACAAACGGGGGGAACCCATGCTAGCAATTTCCAAGAACTGGTTATCCGCAGTTACAATCTGCTTGGCGATGATCGGTGCAGAAAAGTCATGGGCGCAATCCGCGACCGATTTGGCTAACGATGCGAAAACCACAGATCAGGTACTGACGGTAGGTTTGGGTCAAGGACAGCAACGTTTCAGCGCTCTTGATAAAGTCAATACGTCGAATGTAAAGAGCCTCGTTCCGGTCTGGAATTATAGCTTCGGTGATAATCGCGGACAGGAAAGTCAGCCGCTTGTCTACAAGGGCGTTATGTATGTGACGACCCATGATTCCACTCACGCTATTGACCCCAAGACGGGTCGCGGTATTTGGGTGAATAAATTTGAATATCCTCCTGAAACGCCCCGTATTGTGTGCTGCGGAATTGTTAACCGTGGTGCGGCAATATATAATGGCAAACTATATCGCGCGACGCTGGACGCACATGTCGTTGCGTTGAATATGGAAGACGGCACAGAAATCTGGAAATCTAAGGCGATTGATTATTCAGAAGGCTACTCGATGACAATGGCGCCATTGATTGCGAATGGTGTCGTTATTACAGGCATTTCTGGCGGCGAATACGGTATACGTGGCTTTATTGACGGATGGGATCCTGAAACGGGCAAGCATCTTTGGCGCAGATATACCGTTCCAGCTCCCGATGAAGAGGGCGGGGATACCTGGCCTGGCGAAACTTACAAGCATGGCGGAGCGCCGACGTGGATCACAGGTACTTACGATCCGGAATTGGACTTGGTATATTGGGGCGCTGGCAACGGTGGCCCATGGAATGCAGAATTCCGCAAAGGCGACAATTTATACGTTGGATCTGTTCTGGCACTTAAGCCAAAAACGGGTGAAATTGCCTGGCACTATCAATTCTCGCCTAATGATCCCTATGATTACGATGGTGTGAACGAAAATATCATCGCGGACGTCGAAATTGATGGCAAAATGCAAAAAGTTATTATGCATGCTGACAGAAACGGTTATCTTTATGTGATCGACCGGACCGACGGCAAGTTACTGCGCGCCAGTCAGTATATCAAGAAGCTCAATTGGGCGGATGGTATCGATATGAAAACTGGACGTCCGATTGATAGCGCTCTTACAAAGAAAATGCGTGCAACCGGCGAGAAAATTGATGTTTGGCCGTCTGCGTTTGGTGGTAAAAACTGGTTCCCAATGAGCTATAGCCCTAAGTCGGGTTTCGTGTATGCGAATACATTGGAAATGGGAATGAGTTATAAGCCGGTAGAGCCAGTATTCAAAAAAGGTACTTTCTATTTTGGCCTTGATTTAGCTCAATTACAGTTTTTGTTCCCTGACGATGGGAATACCGGTTATTTGAGAGCGATTGATCCTTTAAATGGAGATATCAAATGGGAAGTCGGTAGTCAGGCAGCTAACTGGGGTGGCACTATGGTGACAGCCGGGGATCTAGTATTTACCGGCACCTACACCGGACAATTCAAAGCCTTTGATGCAAATACAGGTGATGAAGTTTGGTCCTTCCAGACTGGCTCTGGCATTATCGGACAACCGATGACCTGGGAACAAGACGGTAAGCAGTATATTTCTATTGCAAGCGGTATCGGCGGCGCTTACCGGAATTTCATACCGGTATTCGGTGCTAAGAATGTCGAGCTGAATAAGCTTATGGCCTCTGTTCCAGAAGGAGGATCTATCTGGACATTTGCGCTACAATAGGATTTGGAAACTTAAACGAAAAAAAGTCACGCCTGATGTCGGGCGTGACTTTAATTTGTCTGACCCCGTAATAATAATATGCAAATAAACTTGGTAGAGGTCGTGTTGATTAAAAAATATGGATGGTTAATGTTGGCTGCTATAGGGTTACTTTCTGTAGCCATTTTAATTAGTGGGTCGCCGTTAGCAGCAGGTACTAAAGAAGACGCCCAAAATGCTGGGAAAGGTCACTACAGTTTATATTGCATAAACTGCCATGGACCAAATATGGTCAATATTGGAACACGCTCATATGATTTGCGAAAATTCCCACTAAAAGATCGCCCTCGGTTTCTCAAATCCGTTAAGGATGGGAAAAAAGATATGCCGTCCTGGAAGGATATTCTGTCGGAAGAGGAAATTCTAGAAATCTGGGAATATGTAAAGACTAGAGGTAAATAATAATGTTTGGAATCACGCGGCGTGACGCGAGAATAGGTCTTTTTATTGGTGTTGCGCTAACTTTGGCTTTACCAAATTGGGCTAATGCCGATGACGGTGAACTCCGGTTTTGCCTGGAAGATGGTAGCCCGCCTTATTCCTATAAATTTGGTAAACGAATGGGCGGATTTGAATTGCTTTTGGCGGAGCGACTGGCACAAAAATTGGATAAAAAATTACATGTGCAATGGTACGAATCTGAGGATGATGATGAAGTTGTACCAATCTATGAAGTGAATGCACTTCTTTCAGCAAATTTTTGCGACTTTGTTGGCGGACTGGCTCTAATTGAAAGCAACCTTAGGACACCTGTTCAACCATCTGCGGCCCTTCCAGATTATGAAGGCATGAAGCGGAGTGAGCGTGGAACGAGGGTCGACCTAGGTGAATTGACGTCGACGATTCCTTTCATTCACGCAGGATTAACCGTTGTTTTATCACCAAAAAACGCAGGTACTATAGTCAAACGATTGTCGGATTTGAACGAATTATCAGTCGGCGCCGAGGTAACAACTCTATCCAGTGCCATTTTGATCCGATATCAAAATGGGCTTCTCGCGAATCAATCAAAGCACTTTAAGCCCGGTGACATATTTTCCAATCTCGAAGCCGAAGAAGTTGATGCAGTGCTAGTTGAGAGACATCGGTTTGATCGCTATAAACAACGCAATCCAGAAACCAAGTTGACCTCGACCGAGTATCTACATTCTATTTCCTATAATATAGGTTTTGCCGCACTAAAGAATGGGACCGCACCAATTTCAGAAGTAAATGAAACTATTCTTGAGTTCCTCAAAAATGGTGAGATGGAAAAAATTGCGAAAATGTCACATATGTCTTACATCGCACCAGGAAAACCAGCGGTTTTCGGCCAAGTTTCTCCCGCTATGTTGACCAAGGACTAAGTTTAGCCGCGACCGGCACCCCCAAGTCCTCGTTTTGGATCATATGCCCATATAGCTGCGCCAAGGAATAATGCTAGACAGAAGAATGTCCATCCCGCAGCCGGTAAGCTAAATTTTAAATAAAGGCTGAACCGAAGAAATTCAACTGCATAAGTAAATGGATTAAAGGTGCAAAGCCAGTATAGAAGTTCGCTGGATTCCTTCATTTTCCAAAGCGGATATAAGGCGCTGGAAAGAAAAAACGCGGGAAATATTACGAAATTCATTACGCCAGCAAAATTTTCCAATTGTTTGACAAATGTGGAAAGTAGCATTCCTACAGCGCCCAACATTAAGCCCGTGACAATTAAAACAGGTAGCACTGCCAAATACCCCAATAGAGGGAGTTCAATTCCGAATAAATAAGCTACCAAAAGGAAGGCATATACTTGTAATAGCGAAACGAGGCATCCTGCCAGGAGTTTGCAGGTTAGCAGATACCATCGGGGAAGGGGGCTGGTCATGAGAACTTTCATGCTCCCCATTTCCCGGTCATATACCAGTGAGAGCGAGCTTTGCATGCCATTAAACATTTGTATCATCCCAACAAGGCCTGGAACAATATACACGTCGTAAAGAATATAGGTCTCGTAAGGGGGAATAATTGACAAACCCAGCGTTGCACGAAATCCAGCGGCAAATATAAGCAGCCATACCAGCGGGCGCACTAGAGCTGCTATCAAACGTCCTCGTTGCTGGAAAAACCGAAGGCCTTCTCTCCAAACGACACCTTTCATGCATCTGAAATAGGTCGCTAATACTGATTGCCGGGATAGGCTGATATCGTTATTCGTCATGCTTTTTCTCCAGACATAACAAGTTTTCTGAAGAGGTCGTCTACGGTCGAGCATTCATGTTCTTTGGATAACGTGGAGACGTTTCCATTTGCGCGTATTTTTCCTTGATGCAGTATGATGAGGTCATCTTCTTGCATGACTTCGTCAACCAAATGAGTGGCCCAAAGTACGGTCAACTGTTGCTCACGGCAAAGCATATGAACATAATCAACTATTGCTTTACGGCTTGGGACATCAAGTCCAACCGTCGGTTCATCAAGCAGAAGGATGCGGGGGTTATGCAAGAGTGCACGGGCGATCTCCGCCCGGCGTCGATGCCCTCCGTTGAGAGTGCGAACTTTTTCATCGCCTCTTTCTTCAATATCTAATGATTTTAAACGCTCCGTTATATTGCTTTCCAGGTTTCCGGCAGGCAAACCATGTAATGCAGCAAAATATTTTAAGTTTTGCCGTATGGTTAAATCAAGATCCAGCGTTTGTTGTTGAAAGACGATCCCCATAGAAGCCATTGCAGGTAGGGGGGATTTTCTCAGATCATTGCCAAAAATACGTATTTGGCCAGTCTGCAATTTCATGATGCGTGTTAGCAGATGATATAAAGTTGACTTTCCGGCGCCATTTGGACCTAAAAGAGCCGTAAATTTTCCGGATACGGCGGAAAAAGTAATGTCATCGAGCGCTTTTTTCGATCCGTAGTCATACGAGAGATTATTGACTTCTATACCTGTATTCAATTTATTCTTCCCCGCATCTTGCGACATTGTTTGTATCAAGCCCCAAAGTATCTAGCTCGGTTCTTTGATGCAAAAATCCCGGTTGCGGAGACATTGAGACAACTGCGCCGCGATGTACGAGCGGGATCGGTTGTCGCATCTGCCCTGACCAAGGCCGAAAAGTTAGCGCACGGCCCTTAAACGCCGCCACGCGAAAAGCGTCTGAGAGCAGATATGTTTTTATATCAGACGCCGATTTTTTGTTTCCTCTGATTATGGCTTCTCCTACAGAAGAAACTGCGAGCCAGGCTGCGTAATCAACGTCGTTCATAGGTCTTTTTGCCAATTTTTTGAAGCGGTTTTGAAGCTGAGTAGCGCCATACTGCTCTACAACAGGATGCCAGGCAACTGGGAACATGCCTTGAGTTCCGACCACCGGCCGGGGATACCATGTGTGATACAATAAATAGTCACCGAAGTCGCCGGATTCATCGGCAACAACAACAACGTCATACTCTGAGCCCTGCGTAAATGGCGGGACTTCGGATTGGGCATTGCGACGCATGTCCGCATCAAATAGCCACTTTTTATCGCCTACTATTTCCGCTCCAAATTTTTTGGCGGAATTGCGAAGGGCCGATGCAAATTGTTGGTCTCCCACTTGTCCGCCCTCTATGAGAAACCATTTTTGCCAGCGTTTTAATAACAGAAATTGAGCCAAAGAATCACTCAGCATTGCACGGCTTGGAATCGTATGAAGAACATTTTGGTGACATTTCTCCGATCTCAGGGAATTGTCTTTTTCAATGGTATTGATAATCACAACATCGTTTTTCCACGGGAAATTTGCGAGTTCAAGAAGGTCATCTACAGGAAGGTTGGCAATAATCAGCATGCTTTCCGCATTTATATCCTTGGCAAGATCAGCAAGGCTATCTTCTGGGTGGAGAATATGCTCAATCAGATTGATTTCGTGATTGGTGAATTTACCCGTGGCGTTGACATCTGCGACACCGAGCCGTGCACCAATTAGCCCTTGATCCTCAGGCATAGCATGTAAATTTGACAGAACAGGAGGGCGGTCAATAACCCGCTCAATGTAATGCAGCGTAACTGACGGGTTGGCCCCGGCATCGGTAATAAAAATAGCCATAAAAACAAAAAGTGAAAAAACGAGACATAGGGCTCGTCCAAGCATAAAGGGCACTGAGCATCTCTCAATCATTTCATATTCCTTTTGGCCATAGCTTGAGTGCTCAAGATAAGACTTGGGGTGTTTTTGTCAAACAACTGCTGGCTCTCACATAATTTATTACTGCTCATTGATGATTTTCCTTGGATGTGTTTGAGTTCAAAAAAGTTACCATCCAAAAAAGTGTCCGAAGAATTTGAATTTAATTCGATAATTGGATAACAGGAAAAATTGTTAGTCCAAATCGATGAAATTTACGGTATAAATCTACATCGCGTTAAAAACTTCCTAGGGGCGACGAAATGAAAAGCATATACCCAAAATCGAATAACATGGGCTTGGGGGTTATAGGGTTTGTCCTTGCCCTCGGATTTCTGACCGGGTCAGCCTGGAGCCAAACGGCATATGTATCCAATGAAAAAGACGACAGTATTTCAGTAATCGATCTGAAAACCTTTGACGTAATAGAAACCCTTAGAGTTGGAAAGCGCCCTCGCGCTATCTTGTTATCAAAGGACCGATCCAAACTATATATCTGCGCGTCGGACAGCGATACAGTTCAGGTTCTCGACTTGACAACAAACCAAATAATTCAGGAACTCCCATCCGGGGATGATCCAGAGCAATTCGCACTACACCCTGACGGTAAGAGGCTTTTTATTGCGAACGAAGACGATAATATGACCACGGTCGTTGACGTTGAAACCGGCAAGGCAATAAATGAGATTGAGGTTGGTGTCGAGCCTGAGGGAATGGCTATAAGCCCGGATGGAAAATGGGCGGTAAATACTTCAGAAACAACAAATATGGTGCATTGGATCGACACCGATAAGATGAGTGTTGTCGAAAATACACTTGTTGACCAACGTCCGCGTCATGCGGAATTTTCTCCAGATGGCCAGCGGCTTTGGGTTTCTTCGGAAATCGGCGGCACCGTTTCAATAATCGACGTTCAAAGTAAAAAAATCATCGAAAAAATATCATTTTCTGTAGTTGGCATCGAGGATGGACGGGTTCAGCCCGTCGGCATTCGGTTGTCTTCAAATGGAAAATGGGCGTTTGTTGCATTGGGTCCAGCAAATCGAATTGCGGTTGTGAACACCGAGAGTTTTGACGTTGAAGAGTATCTTTTGGTTGGCCGTCGCGTATGGCACATGGATTTTACGCCGGACGAAAAATACTTGCTGACAACCAATGGCGTAAGTGGAGATGTGTCCGTCATAGATGTCGAGGAATTAAAGGTAATCAAAACTATCAAGGTCGGACGGTTTCCTTGGGGTATTGTAACACGCCCGTAAAGTTCACGTCAGAATGTTGAGGAAGCTTTGAGGGTGACCATCTGGCTGGTTATCCAGCTTGCGTCTCGTTGGTTCCTGGTTTGATCAATGGTGACGCTATTCATAATTTTTGCGGGTTGGCCTTCCAATAAAACGATGCGATCTGCCAAGGAGAGGCATTCCTCGAGATTGTGAGACACCATAATAATTTTCGGCTTTTCTGTTTCCCATACAGTTAAGAGCAGCTCTTGTAGTTCTTTGGCGGATGCTGGATCCAGTGAGACGAACGGTTCATCCAATAATATTAAGTCTGGCTTAACGGCAATTGCGCGCGCTAATTCGACCCGTCGTTTCATGCCAAGCGATAGGGCGTCTGGAAATTCATCACGTTCTTGCCACAAATTTACGGTCTGCAGCGCCAAATCAGCCTGCTCTCTCCCCGCCTCTGAATCGGCGCATACCAATCGTAGATTTTCTCTTATGGTGCGCCATGGTAAAAGCCGAGGTTCCTGAAACACAAAGCCAACGCGGTTGATCAAACCGGAAATTCTCACCTGTGCATCCGTATCCAGCCCTGCAACCAGCCTTAATAGAGTAGTTTTGCCGCAGCCTGATGGGCCGGAGATTGCTAAGAATTCCGACTCTTTCAGGACCAAATCAAAATTCGAGAATATCTGTTTATTGGTAAATCTTTTACTTTCTATCTCTATTTTCATTGTTCAGATGGCACGCCAGCGATTTGCGTGGCGCTCCCAAGGCTTGATAACAAAAGCTTCAATCAGTTGAATGACAATCAGAAAAGCAAAGGCGTAAGCGAGAATGGCCGTGATATCAAACAATTGAAAATTTAGCTGTATTTGAAATCCGATCCCGTTGGGTCTGCCAAGTAATTCGACCACAAGCACGATTTTCCAAATTAACGCGAGGCCGGTGCGCGCTGAAGCAGCCGCATAGGGAGCAAGTTGCGGGGAAATCAGATCTCTCAAAGTGCGCATTTTCGAATATCTGTAGAGTTGCGCCATTTCGGTAAGCTTGGGATCAAGAGCACGCGTTCCTTCGCGCATAATGACCGCAACAAGGGGGATTTTATTAATGGCTACGGCAGTAATGGCCGCGACTTCAGTTAAACCAAACCAGATATAGCAAAGAACTATAATTACGAGCGCAGGCAGATTGAGAGCAATAATCAACCAACTGTCAAAAAACAAATCACTGCGTTTTTTTAGTCCAAGAAGCACACCGATAAAGCAACCAATTGCCATGGCGAAAAAGAACGCGGCCGCGACCCGCGCCAATGTTATGGAAACATCTTTAATCAAACCGCCATAGAGAGATTTTTGGATGATTGTTTGTGCTACGGCAACTGGGCTTGGAAATAAGTCGCTGGCGACAAACCAAGAAAAAATTTGCCAAATTATGAGGAAAAGAACAATAGATGTAGGAAAATATAGCCAGTTTCGATTTGGAAGAGTATGGGATCTTCTCTGTGTGTGATTTTTTAAGAAAGGAGGCGTCGTTTTACTCATTGATTGACAAAAACATTTCTGGCGCGAGTGTCTTGCTGGTTCCAACCAATTTTTCGCCACCATTGTTTCTCAAGAAGGTTATCCAGGACAACATTTTTGATATGTGGGGCCATTCCCTCGTAGAAGGGATGCCTTCAATAAACCCGTTGCGCAAGGCAACAAATTCACGTTCGTTATTCACCTTCATCGTTGGTTTGAGTGCCAGCCAAGCAGCCTCATCCTGTTGCAATAAAGTTTTTGCTTCTTGTGAGCTTAAAAAGAATGATCTGACAAGATCTGGGTTTTTTGCTGCCCAGCCCTGCTTAAAAACATAAGCTAGTAACGGCACTTCTGCACTTAAATTGGCTGAATTACTTAATTGTTTGGTAGTCGTCAGGAATTTGAGTCCATTTGCTCTCGATCTCGCCAAATACGGCCAGAAATTGATTTCTGCATCAAATTCGCCGTCTAACATTTTCCGATGAATGAGTGGTGGTGCCGCAAAAACTACATCTGCCGATTCCGCAAGGTTGAAACCATATTGGCTTAGTGCGACGGCTTGCAGCATTATCCAATTCTTGTCGAGGGGTCCACCGGCAATGGCAATTCGTTTTCCCTTGAGGTCGGTGATAGTTTTTATACTTTCGCCCCTAATCATTACGCCGCCGACTGATTTAGAATAAGGAAGAACGACAAATGGTCGGATGTCCCATTGACGCGCCGCCCAGATCCAGTCACTGACAATCGCATCAGTCTCGCCAGCTTGCAACATCACAGCCGCGGCCTGCTTGTTTGCGACAGGTTGAATTTCAAGTTTGAAATTATGACGTGTGTCTAGACCATATCGCTTAATTGTCTCCAGCTCCCACATAACAGTTCCGAATTTTAGAACAGCTACTTTCACGGATTTAAGGTGGTTGTCCGCATAGCTCAGGTTGGACAGAGAGATTAAACAAGCAAGTGCAATGAAACCAACGCGCATCATGGAATTATCAGTCCGTATTTCTATCAGGGCTGCCGGAAGCGTTCTCTTTTGATAAACTAGGTGAAACTCGATAAATGAACTCAGGCGCTTCCCCGCCAGCATCATTTTTTGCGATTTCAAGGACTTTATCCTTAAACGGGGATAGTTCGCAAACCGGATCCATATTCGCGGCATCACCTGTCAATGCCATTGCCTGACAGCGACACCCGCCCCAGTCAATTTCCCGGTTGTCACATTTCTGGCAGGTTTCTGGCATCCAGTCCGTACCACGATAAGCATTAAATGCAGGATCATTATGCCATATGTCCAAAAGAGATCCATCATGGACCGTCGGAAACGACAAATGCGGTATGGTTTCTGCCGCATGGCAAGGCAGAACCTTTCCAGCCGGCGTAATATTGAAAAACCGCCGAGCCCATCCATTCATGCAGCTTTTCGGTCGGCGAGCATAGTAATCGGGAACAACGTAGTCGATCACCATTTTCCCCTCATACTCTTGGCGTGCGTCTTCAACCAGCTGTGTGGTCCGTTCAACCTGCGCTCTACTGGGTAGGAGCGCAGCCCGGTTTTTCAGGGCCCAACCGTAATATTGCACATGCGCTACTTCTAGACGCCGAGCTTTCAGTCGCGCTGCCATTTTAAAAAAATCTGGAAGTTGCTCGACATTATGTCTATTAATTACCGCGTTTAAAGTAAGCGCGAGGCCCGCGTTGATAACACGTGCAGCAGCTTCCGTTTTGCGTTCGAAAGCTCCTTTGTAACCAGCAATCCGATCCGCAATTTCAGTGTCTGTTCCCTGAAAACTAATTTGGACGTGTGCGAGACCAGCGTCTTTCAAACTTTCCAGTCGTTTTTCTGTCAAAGAAACAGCGGCCGTAATCAGATTGCAGTAGAGGCCAATTTTATCTGCATGTGCGATTAGATCCGCCAGATCAGGGCGCAATGTAGGCTCCCCGCCAGAAAAATGTACTTGTAATGCCCCAATTTCTTTTGCTTCTGTTAGGACACGACACCAGGTTTCTGTATCGAGTTCGGCAGAACGGGCATCCATCTCCAAAGGGTTAGAGCAATAAGGGCAACTAAGAGGGCAGCGATGAGTTAGTTCGGCTAAAAGAGCGAGCGGTGGATCAATCGTATTCATATGTCCAGCACCCCTTTGACAACAAGGTTGGCAAGAACGTCTTTTACGTCTTTTTCAACCTCAAGTCTCGGTGCATCAAATTTGATAAGAAGAAGATCAATGAGCTCTGAGAAATTTTTGCCGTCGCACCCCAATAAAATCTCCCCGGCAATTTCGTCCAGCATGAATACGCGCTCAGGAGCGAGTATCGTCCAAGTCTTTCTTGTGTCGTCGAATTTCAGCCGGACACCTGCCGCGAGTTTCGGGCAACTGTCATTTGTAATATCGGCAGAATTCAATCTGATCACCTCACAGAAAAACACCGCTAGAAACACTGTTTCTAGCGTGTATTATCAGTCGCAACCTACAACAATTTTTTGTTAGTCTTCAGCGCAGGCGTAGCAGTTGATTTCCATGCCTACGGCAATTTCAACAATTTTGGGTTTATTCCAGCTCATTTTTGTCTCCCAAATCTTTTATTTTACTAAGGTGATTTAACTCTAAGCACAATTCTTACATTAATCAACAATGATATTACTGCTCTATAAGTAGTTTTTCTTAGATGTAGAGTATGTCGCGGAAATCGGATGTTGGTTAACCCTCCGGAATGAAAGCACCTGGCGGGATAAATTTTGGCTCAACATACGCCAGATGGAGAGCGTCAAGCTGTATCCAAAGTACATTTAGTTTAAATAGAAGTGCGTCAATTACCTGTTGCTGCTGGTCAGCCCGGACCGCATTCTGCCGTACATATTTCAGGGCAAATTCAGCATCAACCGGGGCTTGATTAAGTCGCCGTGTCCCATAACTCATGAGCCTATCATCTATGAAATCGTAGTTTTTGAGCATGCCGGCAATCCGGTCGCGGTGAATTTTTGGTGCGAATAACTCAGTCAAGGAAGAAGCGATTGCCTGTAACAATGGCTGTTCGCGAACATACCGTATATATGCCTCCACAGCAAAACGGACAGCAGGTAGAGCGCCCTCGCGAGAAATTACGTAGTCCCGATCTAGTCCAAGCCCGTCGGTTAAAATGAGCCATCGCATGATACCGCCTTCGTCTTCCTCATATCCGTCATGGTCGGTCACCCGGTGCAGCCATTGTTTTCGTAACTCCCGGTCCTCGATGCGGCCCATGAGGGAAGCATCTTTCATGGGTATGGCCGCCTGATAACAATATCGGTTGAGGGCCCAGGCTTGCACTTGTCCGCGAGTTAATGCACCGGTGTGCAGGAGCTCATGAAATGGATGTAAATTGTGATAGCGTTCGGCCCCAATTTCGTACAAACGGGCCTCTAATGCATCGGCACTCAAAGCTTCAGTAATTTTTTTTGTTGTCGCGGAAATCCTACTCATAGTTTAACTTCCATTCCATCAAAGCTAATTTCCCAACCAGCATTTTCGGCTTCTCGCCTCTCGTGTGAATTTTCTATCAGTACTGGGTTGGTATTGTTGATATGAACAAATATTTTTCTTTTAATATTGAGATTGGCCAAAGCCGCGAGCGATCCTTCTGACCCGGCCATACTCATATGCCCCATTCGTTTTCCGGTTTTTATGCCGACGCCAGCATTGATCATTTCATCATCTCGCCAAAGGGTTCCGTCGAAGAACACCAGGTCGGCATCTCGTAGGCGATCGGCAAGGTCTGGTGTCATCGCAGCGCAGCCAGGAACATAAAAGAAGCGCTGATCCGTTGACAGAGATCGAATTTCCAGTCCAATTGTATCTTCAGGTCGACTTCCAAAATTTTTACCTGATTTCTCATCTTCCAAGTAAAGCGCGACTTTTCCGGGTACCGCAAAGGGAAGAACGGAAATGTTTGTTTCGCCTTCTTCGGGGTCAAGTGGTAAGAAGGCTTCATCTAGCGTGATCCGGTGACGCTCGACAAATTTCGGATTAAGCACATCGAACACCGTGTTATCGGACAAAGCTGTCAATATTCGCTGCGTTGCATAAAGGTTTAGTTTCTGGCTTTCGCGCAAATTCACCAACCCGCAGATATGATCTACATCACCGTTCGTTAGAATCGTACCGGCAATGCCTGTCCCTCTACTGGTAGTCGCATCAGGCCAGAGCTGTCTGTTGTCGTTTATCTGCTGTCTCAAATCTGGAGACGCGTTAAGTAGCACCCATTTCTTTTTGTGGCCGTCAATATTGATTGCGAGGGAGGATTGAGTTCTGGGAATGGCTTTGTCGGGAAATTGGCGTGCCATCGCGCATACGGAACAGTTGCAATTCCATTGTGGGAATCCGCCACCTGCGGCCGCACCTAAAACAATAATATCCATATTAAGTCTACAATTCTATTCCGGGTAAAATTACGAAGTAAGGTTTCTGCGCCACCATCCAGTGCGGTTAGAATAATATACGGGCTGTTTTTGAGTTATACAATCTGCATACTGTATTCTCGGGGAGACTTTACACTTGTTACTCAATTTGGCAGATGAAAATAAAGAATTATATCGAACGAACTAGAATATTTCACTTAATCCTTACTAAAAAAACTAGTGTAAAATCAGTATCCAGAAATACGGATCAAACAATAAGAGAGAATATGAAAATACAATTTTATACAGCATTGATTACTCTTTTTGCGTTTTCAAATACTGTTTTCGCGACGGACATTACGCCACCAGAAAAAGTAGGGCTTTCTTCCGAGAAATTGGAAATTATTGATACTAATATCCAAGAGGACATTGACAATGGGATTATTTCGGGTGCCACAGTAGCAGTGATGCGTCATGGCAAACTTGCTTATTATAAAGCCTTCGGCACGCGGGGGCGAGGTGCTGTACCCGGACCGTTGAAAACAGACGATTTATTCCGAATTTATTCCATGACCAAGCCAATTACGACGGTTGGTATTATGATGTTGTTCGAGCAAGGAAAAATTCAACTTGATGATCCAGTTTCTAAATTCATTCCCGCCTTTGCAGATACCAAAGTTATGGAACTGGGAGATCTCTATGCCCCAGACAACCTGATCACTATTGCAGACCTTCTTCGTCATACCTCCGGGATCGTTTATGGGTTTTTTGGCGATACTGAAGTCCGAACTGAATACCGAAAGGTTGACTTACGTGATGTGACTCAAACAACAACAGAAATGGTGGATTTGTTGGCGGCCCTTCCGCTAGAGCATCAGCCGGGCACTGCGTGGGAGTACAGCCATTCGACTGATGTTCTCGGTCGCGTCATTGAAGTCGTCTCCGGCAAAAGATTGGATCAATTTCTGAAGAAGGAAATACTTGATCCTTTGGGAATGGTTGATACCGCGTTTTATGTTGCTGGCGAAAAAAGAGACAGAATTGTGGAGCCGCAATTTAAAGGACTGTCTAATCCGCTCAAAGAACCCAAATTGCATTCAGGAGGTGGCGGACTGATGTCGACTGCTGATGATTATCTTATTTTCAGCAGTATGATGCTGAATGGCGGTATATACGAGGGCACACGTATCCTAAAAGACGAAACAGTTACCATGATGACGCAGGATCAACTTGGTGATGTGCGCCCTGGTAACTACGACCTCCTCACCGATGCAAATGGTTTTGGTTTTGGTTTTGCCATAAGACTTACTGATCAGGGGTTTGCGGCGGGATCAAAAGGGAGCTATTGGTGGGGAGGTTATGCAGGAACATATTTCTGGATCGATCCAGTTCAGGAGTTGATTATTGTCTTCATGATGCAGCAACCAAACAGAAGATCCTTATATCGCCCTAGGATCAGAAACTGGGTCTATGGTGCAATGATGGACTAAGACTTGATTGGTGTGGAAATTCTCTTTGATTTGAAATCAAACTAATCAATGTCCAACTTGCAAACAATCTGCATCTGGCTAATATTCTCTATCTGTTTAAAATTTATATGTGGTTTTTATGCCAAAATTTGAGGCTGTTTTCGTAGGATTTGCGACGCTGGACATATCCGGTCGCCCGGTACCCGACCTTCCGGAGGGTGGGGGGCTGGCCTTTATTGATGAGATCAGATTGAACCCTGCAGGTACCGCATCTGGTGCGGCTCTCAATGCTGCTAAACTCGGAATTAGTTCGTCTCTTGTCTCTTGCATAGGGGATGATGAAAAAGGGGATTTTGTTCTTCAAGCATGTGAAAAATTAGGACTGGATTGTTCTTTGACACAGCGCACCAATAGGGCCCAGACATCTTCTACGATACTGACAATTCGCCCGAACGGGGACCGTCCGTGTTTGCATTCTCGTGGCGCTTCAGATTATTTGTTTGTTGGTGATGAATTGTTCGATGATGTTTGTGACGCCAGGTTTTTACATTATGGCGGAACAGGATTTATTAGAGCTATGGAAACGGGGCAGGGAGCGAAACTTCTCCAGTATGCCAAATCCAAGGGGCTGACAACGACATTCGATCTGATTGCCCCTGAAGAAGATACGGTTGGTAAATTGCGAGATCTATTGCCTTATGTGGATTATTTTATGCCATCGATGGAAGAAGCTGCGGAAATGTCCGGCTTAAAAGATCCCGGTGATATTGCGCAGTATTTTATGGATCTCGGGGCTTCAAATTGTATTTTTAAGTGGGGCTCTAAGGGTTCCTTTATAAAAACATCGGACGCCGAATTTCGAATTCCAGCGTACAAAGTGATAGTTGAGGATACGACGGGTTGCGGTGATAGTTACTGCGGTGGTTTTATTGCTGGCATGAGCATGAATTATGGCCTAGAGGATGCCTGCCGCCTTGGAACGGCGACCTCTGGCCTTGTGGCATCCGGATTAGGCTCCGATGCCGGTGTCATAGATTTGGAGTCTACTCTTGTTTTTATGAATACGGCAGACCTTCTAAGCTGATTAAGCCCGATTTAATCAGCTACCGAGGAAGATTAGTGAGATAATGACGATGTCTATACGGTTGAAATTCCGCCTTTAAAATCCAAGAGCCGACCCATCACTGCGAGGATCTGCTGCGCCCTCAATAAGGCCATCGGGATGATGAACTAAAGCACCGGCATGTCCCATCACTTCATCATATGCACCGATCACCTCCAGATCATGACCCGCCTCTTTCAATTGTTGAATAACGTTGGGCGCAATGCGATTTTCGATCCGAAGGTTCGAAGTCTCTGCACCCCAGGTCCGACCCAAGAGCCATCGGGGGGCCGAGATAGCTTTTTGTAAGTCCTGACCATAAAGAACATGCCGACTGAAGACCATTGCCTGTGTTTGAGGCTGACCTTCACCGCCCATTGTTCCGAATGGCATAACTCGGCCGTCTTTTAATTGTGCCAATGCCGGTTGGATGGTGTGGAACGGCCGACGTAAGGGTTTGAGGCTATTGTGATGGTTTTGATCTAATGAGAAGCTGGTACCTCTGTTCTGCCAGGTGATTCCTGTTTCGTCCAGAACTACACCGGAGCCAAATTCCCAGAATATACTTTGGATAAAGCTGACAGCACGCCCCTGATTGTCAACAGCGCCTAACCAAACAGTATCTCCTTTCGCCGATGCATCTGGCCATGGCAGGGCCTTACCCATATCAATATCAGAAGCCATGTTCTGCAAATGTGATGCGGTCAATAATTCGGTCGACCTAATCTTCATATAATCGGGATCAGTAACATGTTGGTCGCGAATTCTGAAGGCACGCTTGGTAGATTCAACTAGTCCGTGGATGTATTCGAAAGTTTCTGCTTCGGGAATTTGAAGACGTTCATAAACTCCGAGCAGCAGAAGCGATGCTAATCCCTGTGTAGGCGGCGGCATGTTGAATACTTTATGGCCGGCGACGTCAACTGAGAGGGGTGTGATGGAAAGTGCGCGGTGCCGCTCAAGATCTTCCAGGCGCAAAGGGCTTCCCACACGTTCGAGATCGGCTGCAATTTTACGTGCCGTATCGCCATGATAGAAATCATCCAATCCAGACTTAGCTAGATGTCGAAGGGTTTCTGCAATTCGTGGCTGACAAAACCGCGCACCAATTTTCGGAAGCGCTCCATCTATAAAATATGTATTTTTGAAACCGGAGGAATTCTGAAGCTCATCAAATTTAGCTTTGGCATTATTCGCAAGAGTTTGTGAAACAGAAATGCCTTGCTCTGCATAATGAATTGCATCTTCGAGCAGGCGATCCATCGGTAGAGTTCCGCCCCAGTTGTTTTGGCTGAAATTGTATGCTTCTTGCCAACCGGAGACTGCTCCTGCGACAGTCAGCGCTGCCTGGCTACCACGCGACGGAATTGTATTAAATCCCTGATTTTCATAATAAGCGATATCTGCTTTCGCTGCCGCTCCTCCACAAGCGTCAATCCCTTGCACACTTTTACCTGGCGTATGGATCAGCCAAAAATTATCTCCTCCCATGGCATTCATATGAGGATAGGCGACAGTAATCATCGCTGCTGCAGCGATCATCGCTTCTATGGCGTTACCACCTTCTTCCAGAACTCGAATGCCGGCGCGCGACGCCAGGTGATGAGGAGCCGTGACCATTCCGCCATATGCGCGCTTAGTTTGCAGCATGTATTTATTCTCTCTTTTTTGACTATTTCTATGCTCGGCGGGTTTAAGCGCTAAATTTTTTGACTGTAAGATTTTGACGGAATTTCTGACCTTAACTTCATTAGCATGCCCTGTCATCTGCAGACAGAATTGTATCTAAAAAAAAGCCGTTAAAATTAGTTTTCGCCGGCGATTGCCTTGATAATAACACGCCAGTTTGGCGCGGGCTGACCAGATTTACTGATTGCATGTGACCCGAAATATAAATTGGTCAAAATTACCGATTTGTCATTTAGAATTTTATCGGCCGTTGTTGATGAGGTAGTGTTTTCTGAAAGCGCGGAGAAGATACTCTTCTGTATGGATGCATACATTTTGCTGGTTAGATTAGCGACTGTTGCATCTGTCGGTCCCAGTTCGACCATTGCGTTACACATCAGACATCCCCGTCTTTCTTCCCTTGGATTATCATCATTTATATTAATGGAAAAAAGCGCATTGAGACGATCCATATTACTGCCAGCTTTACTGTCTCCCAGCATCGTGACGGCGGATCCAATTTGTAGTCGATCATATCTTTTGAGAGCCTCTACATAAACTGATTTTTTATCGCCAAAGGCTTTGTAGAAAGAACCACGAGTAATATTCATTGCCTTTAATAAATCAGGCAAGTTGGTCGCGCCATATCCCTTTTTCCAGAATAATTGCATAGCGCCTTCAAGCGCGTCATCAACATTAAATTCTCTTGGTCTGGCCAATGTCCTTCTCCTGCATGCTTTTATACATACGCATATTTTCCATCACGAACCGTTCACAAATATGTGTATTGTACCAATTGGTTCCTAATTATATATGTTTTTTATCGGTTGGCAAACAACTCGTTACTAAATGCGCCGGCGGAAAAATTATTTGCTTAAAGAGAGGCGACGTAAATCGCCGCAACAGGAGAATAAATATGATTAAGTTCTTACGGACCGCTCTTATCGGTTTGGCTCTATCTACCGCTTTGTTTACTTCGGCTTTTGCTGCAGGAAACGATGTGAATGCGACGACTACTGGTCTTGCAATGCGCGGATTTGATCCGGTTTCTTATTTTCAAGATAGTGGTCCTGTCGCCGGAGATTTGAAATATACGACAGAATATAACGGCGCTACTTACCGTTTTGCCTCTAAAAACAATAAGGAAGAATTTGAAGCAGATCCTGTTGCTTTTGCACCAGCGTATGGTGGGTATTGTGCATTCGGAACAGCTATGGGTTTCAAGTTTGATGGCGATCCTTCCGTTTGGAAGATTGTCGACAAAAAATTGTATCTAAATCTTTCTCCAGCAGTACAAAAGCGTTGGGTAAGCGAAGAAGCAGATTTTATTGTACAGGCTAATTCCAATTGGGTCGATATCAAGGACACGGCTCCTGAAGCCTTGCAGAAATAGGTCCATCAACAGTAATGTCTCTGATTGTAGGAGTAGTTAAGTCTCTTACAATCAGAGCTACTTGTATATTAACCTAACTAAAGGAATCTTAATAATGGCATCAAAAACATTGACGGCAGTTGCCCTTGCCGGTGCTATGACCGCAGCTTTGTCAACCGTCGCGTTGAACGCAAATACAGTGGAAGCTGCTGCTAAAGAAAAATGTTTTGGGGTTTCACTTGCTGGTGAAAATGATTGTGCGGCAGGCCCGGGTACGACATGTGCGGGCACTTCAACGGCTGATTATCAAGGGAATGCTTGGAAGCTGGTCCCTAAGGGAAGTTGCCTATCAATGGAATTACCAAAGGATAGCGGTGGCAATGTCCGTGAGGGATCATTGACGGAATTAAAGCGTGATCCTGCTGCCTAAAACACCACTTTTTTCGCTGAAGCCCTGTATTCGCAGTCTTTTCATAACTGCAATATCAGGCTTCAGCGCAAGTTAAGGATCGGGAAATGAATGCGCCAGAATCAAAAATTCTTTCAAAACCTGTGCTGGACGCTGGAGCTGGATTTAAGTCAGCGCATTTTGACGAAATTCTCTCTGAAAATCACAATGCCAGTTGGTTTGAAATCCATGCGGAAAATTATATGGGGGCAGGCGGCCGACCTCACCAGATGCTTGAGAGGCTTCGCTCTGAATATCCAATTTCCTGTCATGGTGTCGGTTTATCTATTGGGTCTGCGGAAGGGCTTGATCAAACTCACCTGAAACGCTTGAAAGATCTTTGTGATCGATACGAACCGGCACTGTTTTCCGAGCATCTCGCCTGGAGTGGTCATGGTGGATATTATCTCAACGATTTGCTTCCGCTACCCTACACGGAAGAAACGGTTGAGTTGGTTAGCAACCATATTGATCAAATTCAGAATTACCTTGGCCGGCAGATGCTCTTGGAAAACCCTTCCCTTTACCTATCTTTCCATCAAAATAGTCTTACAGAAATCGAGTTTCTAAGAGAAGTGACCTCTCGGACTGGGTGTGGTTTGCTGCTAGACGTAAATAATGTTTATGTCTCGGCAACCAATCTTGGCTTTGATGCCCAAGAATATTTGACTGATTTTCCGATCAGCCTGGTTCGCGAAATTCATCTAGGTGGCTTTGCAGAAGATCCTGATATGGTCGATACGGCTTTATTGATTGATGCCCATGATCGGGCCATAGCGGATCCCGTATGGCGCCTCTACGTGAATTTGATAGGGCGCATCGGGCATGTACCCACGCTGATCGAATGGGATAATGACCTTCCTTCGTGGGAAGTTTTGAACACTGAAGCTCGCAAGGCTGAGCAATTCCTTGGCGCTGCAACACCGTCCGTTGAGACCCTCAATGCCTATTAATCTATTACAAAAATCCTTTTCTGAAGGACTGCTAGATCCAGAACACCTACCGCCTGTGGAGTTGGCAATTCGTGATGGAATTGATCTTGGCAAACGGTTTTCCGTGTATCGCAATAACGTTGTTTCTAGCCTTATCTCGGCCCTCAAAACAGCCTTTCCTACAGTTTTAAAAATTGTAGGAGATGAATTTTTTGGCGCTATGGCCGCGGTTTTTGTTCGACGTTATCCACCAAATTCGCCTGTTTTGATGTTGTATGGTGATAAATTTCCAAACTTCCTTTCGAATTTTGAACCGGTTGCAGATCTTGTATATTTACCTGAGGTGGCCGATCTCGAACAGTTGCGACGGCAGGTTTATCATGGAGCTGATATGGTCTCCGTTTCACAGGATGCTTTTACAAACATTTCGGAAACAGATTTACCATCGGTTTTCCTGTCACTTCATCCTGCAACGGCATTTGCGGTCTTTGAGACACCAGTGGTTTCCATATGGAACTGGAACAATGTCGACGTAGATTCTGCCAAGCCACAAATTCCGCTTAATGGCGAAGACGTGTTGGTATGGCGGCTTGATAATAACGTCAGAATGCACCTTCTTTCTGCTGGTGCTGTAAATTTCTTAACAAATCTACAGCATGACTTTTCACTTGGTGAAAGCGCGGAAAAAGCGAGCGAGATTGAGGGCTTCGATCTTTCGAGCAGTATAGCGACTTTAATTGAAACTAGGCTAATAACAGCCATTAATCGAGAGTAATGATCCATGGTCAATCTTATACAATCAACCAGCAATGTTTACATCGCTGTATTTGGACAGTTGGAAACAATGTTGCAAAACTGGTTTCCGGGGCTTGCTGCACGTCTCATTTTTTCGAGCGTCCTGCTCGGTTTCTTTTGGCAGTCGGCGCTGACTAAAATTGGCAATAGTCTGTTCTCGCCTTCCGTCGGGGCCTACGCGCAGATATTTCCTAAGGCGTTGGAAGCTGCTGAGTATGATGCAGACCAATTATCTTCCTTACATACGGTTGTAGTTTTCGCGGCAACATACGCAGAATTTATTCTTCCGGCTTTAATACTAGTAGGCCTAGCAACACGGCTCGCATCCATTGGCATGGCAGTCATGATAGTCATCATGAGTATTGTTGATATCTGTGGTCATAATGTTGATGCCAAGACGATTGGTCAATTATTTGACCGCGTGCAAGATGGCGTTATCTTGGATCAGCGTTTATTATGGATGTTTCCACTTATTTATCTCGTCGTCAAAGGGCCCGGCCTGATCTCACTCGATCAAGTGTTTGCCTCAATCTTTGGATCCTCAAAATCCGAGACAACAGCTGCCAATTAAGATTATCGTAATAACATATGAACTGGGTTGGCTATTCTGGGTGACCTGAGGCGGTATATGTGGTTTTGACAATTGTATAAAACTCCGCCGCATATGAGCCTTGTTCCCGTGGTCCATATGAGCTGTCACCGCGACCGCCGAACGGGACATGATAATCGGTTCCGGCAGTCGGCAGGTTTATCATGACACAGCCCGTTCGGGCGTTGCGGCGGAAATGCGTTGCGCGCGCTAGAGATCGGGTGACTATTCCTGACGTTAGGCCAAATTTCGTATCATTTACCGTCGATAAAGCTTCGTCATACGATCCAACTTTTATAATGCTGGCAATAGGAGCGAACATTTCCTCCCGATTTATGCGCATACTGTTCTTCGTACCAACAAATACTGCTGGAGCCATATAGAAGCCTTCTGTGGGCATATCCAGTCTATCGCCGCCACATAGTAACTCTGCATTTTCGTCTTTTCCAACGGCGATGTATTTGAGGTTTTCTTCCAGTTGTTCACTGCTCACAACGGGCCCTAACTGCGTTTGTTCATCAAGCGCATGCCCAACTTTCAGATCTTTGGTTCCAGCAATAAACTTGTCGACAAATGCGTCATGAACTTGTTCATGAACAATCAGTCGCGATGATGCGGTACATTTTTGTCCGGATCCGCCAAATGCACCCCCGAGTGCGACGGCTACTGCTATATCCAAATCGCCGTCGTCCATGACGGCGAGTGCATTTTTTGAGCCCATTTCCAATTGAATTTTCGTAAAGTTCTGGACTGCCGCAGTTGCAATACCTTGGCCAACCGGTACGGATCCAGTGAAGGAAATAGCGTCGATTTTGGGGCTTTCCACAAGCCGTTGACCGATGGAGCGACCAGATCCCATGACTAGATTAAAAAGGCCAGCCGGAATATTCTGCTTTGCGATAATTTCGGTTAAGGCGACTGCAGAAGCAGGTGTTGCGTTCGCTGGCTTCCAAATAACAGCGTTTCCGTAGGCTAGTGCTGGTGCTATTTTCCAACTCGCTGTTGCTGTTGGGAAATTCCATGGTGAAATGATTCCAATCACACCAACAGGCTCGCGGCGAATATCGATTTCTATTCCTTCACGAACAGACTCAGCGTTATCACCAATTTGTCTGAGGGTTTCGGCTGCATAATACGTAAAAAATTGGCCTGCCCGATAGACTTCGCCTTTTCCTTCGGCTAAAGGCTTGCCTTCTTCGCGCGACAAAAGCTCTCCCAGCTCGGCGGACCGTGCCATTAGTTCGGCGCCAATGCCCATGAGAGCTTCATATCGTCGTTCAATTCCGGACCGGGCCCATTCTCGTTGAGCTGCACGAGCGGAATCAAGAGCATTTTCCAACTGATCCGAGTTGGCTTGGGCGTAAAGACCTATTAGTTCGGAAATATCTGAAGGGTTGCGGTTCTCTATCTCAGAGTCTCCTGTAACCCATTGACCATCGATATAATTTTGCTTCCGATTTTCCATTTTTGGTCCTAATCCCATTACATGCCGCAGGCTCAATTGGACTGAACTATGGATGTACAGTCATATTTCAGTCAAATTTAAATAATTGTATATTACTACAGGAAAATTGGAATTGGTGATCGGGATCGAAACGTTACGCGGTTTTGCCACTCTAGCTCGCGCGGATAAACTAATCGATGCTGCTGGTAAACGTATGCGGGCACAGTCAGTCATATCAATGATACGCCAATAGAATGAAGGAAATTTACGTTGCCGCTTTTGTTTTAATTTTTTGGCAGCTTGAGTAATATGTAGTATTATATTTCGAAAATACTAATATTGGTTGGTTCTGAACAAATACTTAATAGTATTGGTTAGGGTTGTTGTAAAATATGGCGGGAAAGCGCAAATTCAAAGGGATCAAATTTAGTATCAGTTTAACGGCTGCAGCTGTCGCACTTGTTGCTACCGCTAGTGGACTCGTTGCCTTATCCAATTATTATCAAGTAACGAATTTTGCCCAAATTGAAACTGAAAGGCAAATGGATGAAGCGACGGATTATATATCCGACCAAATTCAAGCGTTTATACGTCCTGTCATGCAAAGTATTGACCGTCTAGGTCGTGAAGACCCCCATTTATTGTATGCTGATACGAATGGAAATCGGTTCGTGCAAGTTACTGTTCCAACATTAAACCTCAACGACCATATTCGATCTGTCTATATTGGCTATCAAAATGGAGACTTCTCACAGGTCGTTTCATTTATGGGTAAAAATGAGAAAAGCAGAGGTATCTACAAAGCAAATGATGCAGCAAAATTTGCGTATGTAACCATCCGTGGTGGCACCTCGAAGGGAAAAATCAGGACCACCCGTCCTCTTCTGGAAGACGGAAACCCTAGCCAAAATGAATGGACGCGCCCCGCGGAATATGATCCGAGAACGCGTCCTTGGTTTGGTCCAGCTGCACAATCTTCAGAGCTGCAAAGAACGGAACCCTATGTTTTTAGAACATCGAGGCTACCGGGAATAACTTTTTCTAAATCGACGTTAGGAGATAATCCCGGTGTCATTGGAGTGGATCTGGATTTGCAAACGATCCAGAGTTTTCTCCAGAAGCTCAAGGTAACTCCTCGATCACGCGTTGCGATAACGACCAATGACGGTCTAATTCTAGCTCATTCGGAGACTACCGGTGTAAGTGTTGCGAAACAGTCTGAAGGAAAAGATATTCTGTCTTTGATGACCTTGTCCGAAGCAGGTGATAATATCTTAAATACTGTCCTTGAATCGTCAGATAGCGCACTGTCAGAAGGCCATATTTTTGCGGATGGGGAAGAGTTTCTCTTTCGTAGTATCCCGCTTCAGTTAGGCGCTACGGAAGCGGTAAATAAGCGGATTTTACTGGCTGTTCCCTGGGAGGAAATCGCTGCAGCAGCAACTAAGGCTCGCAATCAGTCTCTAGTTGTGGCCTTCGGGCTTTGTATAATAGTGATGTTGATTGCTTTATTTTTTGCAAAGAGGTTGGCAAAACCTATTGAAGCTCTCACTGCGGAAGCTAAAAAAATAAGCCGTTTGGAACTAAAAGACGATGTTGATCTCGATTCCCGTATTTCGGAGATCCACGACTTGATGGCCGCAACTAAATCCATGAAATCTGTTCTTGGTGTATTTGGAAAATTCGTGCCCAAAACACTCGTCAAACAGTTGTTGCACTCAGGAACAGGGGGCGAACTCGGCGGCAAGCGCCGTGACATGGTCATCATGTTTTGCGACATTAAGGACTTTACAAATATTGCAGAAGCAGCAGCCTCCGAAGATTTGATGCGGCAATTGTCCGATTATCTGGAATCTCAATCCAATGCAATATTGGAGCATGCCGGAACGATTGATAAGTATATTGGTGACTCGATTATGGCTTTTTGGAATGCGCCTCTTGAAGATCCGGAGATGGAAAAAAACGCCTGCTTAGCGGTGTTAGCAGCAAGGGAAAAGCTGAGAATGCAAAACCAGCAATGGCTGGCTGCGGGCGACCCGGTCTTCATCACAAGGTATGGATTACACAAAGGAAATGTAATTGTCGGCAATGTTGGTTCGACTGAAAGATTAAATTACACTGTCATGGGATCCGAAGTTAATTTGGCAAGTCGTCTGGAAGGCCTAAACAAGGTTTTTGGTACAGAAATCTTGGCGTCATCGTCAGTTCAGGAAGCGGCAGGGGAGGAATTCCTTTGGCGACCGGTAGGTCGAGTGGCACCAAAAGGAGTGAGTAGGCCGGTCGATATATTTGAACTGCTTGGCCGGAAAGATACCGATAATTCGGAGTTCTTAAAAATGGTGGAGAGTTGGCAAATATTGTTCTCCTACTTTAGGAAGGGCTATTGGGTTGAAGCGGCTCCGTTACTCGAAATATTCGTTCAGAATTGGCCAGAGGACGGCGTGGCTGAACATTATTTGAAACGTGCGAAATTTTACATTGAAAATCCAGAGGCAGATGGCGACGACACAGAATTTTTTGATGCGAAATAAACTGCCGTCGAGTTCCTAAAAAAGCTCGTTGAAATCTCGCGATCCAAGCCTACAGATTTTGCTTGCTAACATATTTGGGGATCAGGAATAGGTCTACATTTCCATTTCCATGGCTTCTGCAACCTCAATAGTACCACCAGCATCAAGGTGAGGGCAGGCTTGCGCCATGGTTACAGCGGCATCAATCGTCTCGGCCTGAAGAATTGTTATACCGGCCAGGGGGTTCGCTCCGCCGCCATTTTCAACACCAGTGGCGCTGACAGTTTTGGAAGATCCGACAGGCATTCCAGGGTCGACGACGGCGTCACCCAAACCCTGGCTCCATTGTCTCCAGGCGACCATATGTGCCGTACCTTCTTCTTTCGTTTTGAATTGTGGGCTTCCGTGATAGGCGAGTACGAATTTAGGCATGAAAGATACTCCTGATTTAGAAAAAGAGATCATCTTTATGACATGCTTCTGTATATGATAAAGAACATATTTAGATTGTTGATATAGTCTTAGTAAAGTGGAGGGAATTATATGCCGTATAGCGCGGAGCACAAAGAAAAGACACGGGCCAACATAATAGAAACTGCTCGGGTTTTGTTTAACAGATATGGTTTTCAGAATGTAACAATCGACATGGTCATGGCTGAGGCAGGCCTGACACGAGGGGGTTTTTATAACCATTTCAAAAATAAAGAAGCCTTGTTCGAAGTAGCTGTATCAAGTTTTCTGATGGGGAGAGGTGCTCGCTGGAGATCAGAAGCTGGCATAGATATGGCAGACCTTAAGCCGGAAATGGCGCATCATATGATTGATGCTTATCTTTCTTCAGAACATCTTGGAGATCTTGATGGTCAATGTCCGATGATTGCATTGCCATCCGATGTGGCTCGTTCGAGTCCTGAAGTTCAAAATTCATATCAGAAACTACTGAACGCTATGGTTTGGCTGTTCGAAAATAGTATAGTGGATAATGATGAAAATAATCGCCAAAAGATCTTGTCCCTCGCGGCCCTTTGCGTGGGCGGTATGGTATTGGCTCGTACGCTGCCAGATTCCGAATTAGCAGAAGAAATTCGTGCCGCGTCACATGCCACAGCAATACAATTGACGAATACTAAAGCTTCTTAATTAAGGTGTGTATCTTCGTGATCAGCCGTATAGTTTTTAGGCCATAATTTTACCCGACCTAAATTGTTGATTCGACCATATCTCGCTTGTTTTTGTGAAAAAGGGTGCCTAAATGGCTATAGTAAAGGCTGTGATTTCTAAAAATACCTGAATTTTCCAGAGCGAATTCATATTTTTAATTTTCTCTAACAGTCTGTATTTAAACATTTTAATCAAATTTCTAGAATTTATCAAAACGCAAACGATAGCAATTTGAAAAATGGTGCTTGAATTGGTTGGGCCAAATTGGTACTCCAAAAATAGCAGAATAGTTTCGGACGAATTCTTGCAGAAGAAGTGGACGTCGGAAACCGGATGCAAAGAAGATATGTAGTCATTCAACGATAGTAGAAAATCACCGCGGGAGGAAATAAGATGCATCTGTCAACTCATAACTGGATGCGTGCCGAGCCAGTAGAAACCACGCTGCGGCGTGGTAAGCAGTGGGGATTGCAAAGTATTGAGATCAGTGGTGAACCAGAGCAATATAAAACCTCCGACGTACGATCCGTTCTAAAGGAATTGGATATGTTCTGCTGGGGTTCCGTGACGTTGACATTGGGGGATCGTAACCTTGCCTCTAAAGATGAGGGGCAGCGTGCAGCGACCGTTGATTATATGAAAAGTGTCGCGACAATGGTACATGAACTGGAAGGAACGGAACTTACAGTAGTCCCTGCGACCGTGGGGAAAGTAAGCCCGGATGGGGCGCCAGAGGAAGAATGGCAGTGGGTCGTAGATGGATTGAAAGAGGTCTACGAATTAACAGAGAAATACGGGGTTAAAATGGCGCTCGAACCCCTCAACCGATTTGAAACCTATTTCCTTAATCGGGCAGACCAGGCAGTAGCGTTAGCGAAAGCAGTTGGCCCCAATGCGGGTGTTTGCCTGGATGCTTTTCACATGAATATTGAGGAAGACGATTTCATGGCCGCCATTCACACGGCCGGTGATTTATTGTTTGATTTTCATGTCGCCGACAATAACCGAATGCCACCTGGAATGGGTCAGCTCAACTGGGCAGACATCGTAAAGACACTGAAAGGTGTAGGATACGACGGCGCTTTGACACTTGAATTCGTGACACCCATTGACCGCACGCCTGTAACTAAATGGACCAATCAGGTAGAAACCAATCCTGTAGATATTTCGCCGGAGCAACTGAAATTCATTGAGGACCATGGCAGTAGCCTGTTGAGTGAAGAATTCTATACTGAAATGGTCAAACGGTCCTGCAATCATATTGTACCGTTGATATCATAATGTTAGACACGAGCACGTACATTTCTGACGTTACAGCGACCTGGATAAGCTGTCCTATTCCATATGAAAAACAGCATGTTTCTGATTTTGGCCGGATCGATAGTTTTGATATGGCCCTCGTTACTATCACTCTGGAAAATGGCCTTGTAGGATATGGTGAAGCAAAAGCGGCTGTTGGCAGTCAAGGCTCATGCCAGAGTTTGGTTGCTGTCATTGAAAATGATTTAAAGCCGCAGTTAGTGGGTAAAGATAGCCGTAATATTAACCAGTTATGGGGCTGTTTGTACAATGGCCCACGTGCGGGATATGCAGAGAGTGAAGGTCGTTCTTTTCACGTTTTAGGCCGTAAGGGCCTTTGGATTTCGGCTATGAGTGGCGTTGATTTAGCTCTTTGGGATTTAGCCGGCAAACGTCTAGGCGTTCCGGTGCTCGAGTTGTTAGGGGGCGCATCAAAAGACGTCATGAAAGGCTACGCCAGCGGCGGATGGGCTGATGTGGACAATATTGGTGAGCAACTTATTTCCTACACGAAACATGGTTTTGATGCCGTGAAAATGCGGGTAGGGATCATGGATGGTTCTGTCAATGCGAGCGTCGCACGCGTTACTGCCGCTCGTGAGGCACTCGGCTCTGATTGTGCGATTATGGTTGATGCGCATGGCACCTTTAACCCGGCGGAAGCACGTGAATTTTGTCGTAGAACTGCAGAATTGAATTTGCGCTGGTTTGAAGAGCCAGTAAGTTCCGATGCAAGAGGTGCCATGCGATCTGTAAAACAGAATGCGACCATGCCTATCTCCATGGGTGAAAGCGAATTTACTTGCTTCGACTTTCAGGATTTGATTGACCGTGATGCCGCGGATGTACTTCAGCCTGATATGGCCATTTGCGGGGGCATGACGGAGGGGTTGAAGATTTCAGCTCTGGCGGTGGCCAACCAACTCGAGCTTGCACCGCATTGTTGGGGGTCAGCTTTTTCATTTATCGCCGGGCTAACCTTGTCATTTGCAAGCCCGGCAGCACGATTAATTGAATTTTCTTTGGGGGCCAATCCATTGTTGAAAGAAATGGTCAACGAAGTGATTGAATCGGACGGCGGTAAATTTTCACCTCCGATTGGTAGTGGTTGGGGATTGACGCTCAATCAAGACTTCGTCACCGAATTTTCAAAATAGTTGCCACAAAAACGAAAGCGGAAATTGGAAAAATGTCAGCAACTCAAGCATTACAACACATAAATATACTGGTTGATAATCTTGAAGAAGGTGTCGCATTCTATCGCGATGTTGTTGGCCTGACTTTGGACGACACACCGGCGCTTGATTTTCCGGCTCAATTTTTCAAGCTTGCCAATGGTGCTCAAATTCATATGAATGAATTTGCCGAAACAAGGCCATTTCGCGCCCATTTTTGCCTTGTTGTAGATGATTTTAATAGCGTTTTTCGGCGGCTTGATGCAGCGGGGGCCATTGATATTGAGCCGTGGGGTAAAGGGCGCCGGTTACCTTCGGGTAGTATGCAGATGTTTGCGCGTGATCCTTCCGGCAACTTACTGGAAATCGCGAGTCTTCGAGATTCAGAGCTAGATGCAGATGTTGCATCCAATTCTGCGCTCGAATTGACAGAAGGAAATGAGCTTTTTGTTTCCGGACGGAATGATCAGCGACGTGGAACAGATTGATGTCCGTTCTTATGCTTGAAACACTCGATCAATCTGCAATGGATAAACTAAACCACCTTCATGATCTTGTTATGTCTCCCGATCCAAATGCTCGGAGCCACGATTTACCATTTAATGGTGTTGAAGCGATTATCACCCGTGGTTTAGGCCGTATTGATGCGCAATTGATGGCGGCTTGTCCAAAATTGAAAGTGATAGCACGGGCAGGTGCAGGACTTAATAATCTTGATTTGGACGCAGCGAAAGCTACAGGAATAAAAGTCGTCTTTGCACCTGGTTTGAACGCCGCAGCCGTCGCGGAACATACTTTGATGCTGATGTTAAATTGCCTACGTCGGGGACCAAGAGCATCGCGGGAAGTAAAAAGTGGTAACTGGGATTACCGAGAAACCTATGAAGGAGATGATCTGAGAGGGAAATCAGTTGGGATTATCGGATCAGGTAGTATTGGCCGTCGAGTCGCCGACTTGTGCCGTGCTTTTTCAATGGATGTGTTCATGATTAGTCGAGATGGCGAAGGTCATGACCATTTGATAAAGCAGCTGGGTAGCGTTGCGTCGTCTTTGGACCTGATCTCGCTTCATTTGCCCCTGAACGACGAAACTGAAGGCATGATTAATGGCGATATTATTCGTCTGTGTAAATCAGGTGTTGTTTTGATCAATACGTCGCGTGGCGGCCTTATTGATGAAAACGATATTTGCGATGGCCTGAATAATGGCGCAATAGGCTTTTACGCGGCGGATGTGATGGCTGTGCAACCACCACAGAAGAATAATTCGCTGATTGCCCATGAAAATTGCGCTGTGACGCCGCATATGGCTTCCCTGACCAAACAGACATGGGCTGAGACGAGCAACTTTATTGCCGACAATGTGTCTGCGATTTTGCAAAATAAGCAACCGGCGCCTTTGTCAATCTATGCAGGAACCGCGTGATGTTCAGTCCTATTATATTTTTTGCTCAAGGATAAGCCGGATATGTCTGCATTGAAAGTTACAGGATTGGTCAAGAATTTTGATAATGTCGTAGCTGTTGACGGATTGGATCTGCAGGTCAATACAGGTGAATTTTACGTGCTTTTGGGGCCAAGTGCGAGCGGAAAAACTACTGCCTTTCGAACGATTTGTGGCATTGAAACACCAAGTGCTGGGCGCATTGAATTCGACGGTGTTGATAAGACGAACGCGCCAATGCGGGATCGCGGTGTTGCCATGGTTTTCCAAACGTTTGCACTTTATCCGCATTTGACCGTCCGTGATAATCTTCGTTTTCCACTGACCGCACAAAAGCTGGATGCGAATGAAATTGAAAGGCGAATAGCAGAAATAGCGGAGTTGCTAAAATTGTCGCAAACATTAGACCGTAAACCTGGAACGGCGAGCGGTGGTGAACAGCAGCGCATTGCTATTGGACGCGCGCTGATACAGAAACCAGAGCTTTTGTTATTGGATGAGCCGCTTACGAATTTGGATGCCAAGTTACGTCATGATACCCGAGCTGAATTCAAACGAATTCAAAGGGAACGGGGAATTACAATTATTTACGCAACGCCGGATGAATTGGAAGCACTTACCATGGGTGATCGCATCGGAATTCTTCGAGATGGTAAAATGGTTCAAGTGGGCACCCCCTATGAACTTTACGACCGTCCCGATAGTCAGTTTGTCGCGCGAATGGTGGGTTCGCCGCCGATGAATTTTCTTGAGGGCCACCGAAAAGGTTCTGACAGTCAAGCTAGTATTTCCATAGGGCTTGGAGAGTATTCTGGCGGAAAATGGGGGAAAGCGTTGGGTGACTTCGCTGTCGGGGAAGAATTGCTATTTGGAGTGCGACCGCATGATATCAAATTGGTCGGAACTGGAGAATCATATGATGGACCGACCTTCAACGCCAAAATTCGATTAACTGAGCCACTAGGCGATGTCGTAATTCTTGATTTAGTGGCCAATGACTGCCGCCTTAAAATGGTTCTTCCAGAAGAGAAAGCCGTGTTGTTCAATGTAGGAGATGAGCTGACTTGTGGTTTTCAAATAAGTGCGACACATGTATTTGCGAAGGAAACCGGTACAGTAATTGGGTGAGCTTACCGGAAAAAATGAAATCACCTGTTCATTTTTCAGGACAATAATCAAGGAGAGTAAGATGAAAAATGTCATTGTAAAGGGAGGCATCATTGCGGCAACCGCGATGATGGCATTGACGGCAGGGTTCACAACCTCTGCTTCTGCCAAAGACATTGTTATTCAAATGGCAGCGCCGGACTGGGGCCCAACACGGTTTATGCAGGAATATGCAGACAAGACTTACAAGTCACCGAGCGGCAATAATGTAAAGCTTGCGATTGATTTTATTCCATGGCCAAGTTTTTATGAACGCGTGGCAGCCTCTATGGCGTCTGGCGAAAAGAAATACCAGCTTGTTGTTTCTGACAGTCAGTGGATCGGTACCTTTATCGAGGGCGGCCAGTTCATGAAACTGAACGAATATATCGATAAGGATCCCGAATTAGAGGGCATCTTGAAAGATGTACATCCGGCGTTGACGACGGCTTATGCTACTTATCCCTATAAATCTGAGAATATTTATGGCTTTCCTCAGATGCCCGACACTAAAGTCAGTGTTTACCGAACAGACCTTTTCTGTGAGGCAGGGGAGAGAGCGGCATTTAAAGCGAAGTACAGCAAGGTTCTACCATGCTCGTACGAAGACTGGGAAGCCGTTGATTGGGATACTTGGGGAAATATCGGTGAATTTTTTACACGTAAAGCTGGTGAAAAACTTGCGGGTGAAACGCTTACCGAGGATTTTTACGGCGTCGCATATCAAGCTGGTAAAGGCTATGATTTCTCGTCTGGTCAAATCAATGCCTTCATCTGGCAGGGTGGTGCGTCAATTTGGGATGAATCAGACCAACCCAATGCGCAAGCCGAAGGTGTCGTAAACTCACCAGAAGCAGTTGCAGCGTTCGATAAGTATCTCAGCTATCTACAATATGCACCGCCTGTATGGAAAACTGGTCAGATGGACATTTTCCAAATAAATGACTTGTATATGCAGGGTAAAATTGCAGCGATCATCAACTGGAATGCTGTATCGGCGACAGCTGTAAATCCTGAAGTATCAACAGTCGCGGATAAAACAGCTTACGCACTTCCCCCCGGAACCATGGTTGATGGCAAGATGGTTCGCTGGGATAACATCGGTGGTCAGCCGTTTGTTCTGACATCATGGAATGATGAGGAGGTTGTTCAAGAGTCTCTAAATATTGTGAAATGGTGGTTATCAGGTGATACGCAAACTAATTTCGCAAAAAATGGCGGAAGCTCGGCTCTTCAAAGTGTGATGAACTCTCCTGGCTATAGTGATCTTGAGCCCTGGAACAGAGCTCATGTTGAACTTCTACCATGGCAGTTGGACTTCTGGCATGTTCCTGAATTCTTCGAACTGCTGACACAGCAACAAGAAGAGTTTGATAAAGCCATCACAGGTCAAGTTACGGCTAAGGAAGCCATGGATGCGATTGCTAAGTATCAGCAAGAATTGCTGACGGAAGTCGGTCGTATCAATTAAGGCGCTCCTTAAAAGTGTGGAGCGGGAGTCTCGTGCATGAGATGCCCGCTCCGTCTTTCAGCGTATTATTTCTAAGCCTAATGAACCGGAATATCCAAAATGAGCGGATTTTTTAACTGGATAATGGATCCAAAACGTCGAGGTGCGTTGCTTGTGACGCCAGCAATCATATTGCTGTTTGTTATGAACATCTTTCCGCTGATGTGGTCCTTTGGATTGAGTTTCTTCCATTATAAGGCTTCTTCCCTTAAACCGCCTCGGTTTGCGGGTTTGTATTATTATGAAAAAATTCTCAGCGATCCCGTCGTTTGGGAGCGCTTTCAAACAACAGCCCTTATAGTTGCTTCAAGTGTATTTGTGCAAATGGTTTTTGGTTTTGCTTTAGCTCTACTTTTTGCCAAAAAATTCCCGTTACGCCGTGAAATATTGATGCTGATTTTAACACCAATGATGTTGTCATTTGTCGCGGTGGGTGTGTTTTTTAAACTTTTTTATGAGCCGACTTTCGGGTTGATCAGCCAGGCCTTTATTTATTTTACCGGGGAACCTTTTGCTCTTTTGTCAACGACGTGGGGTGCTATTGCCGGGATTGTAATTGCTGATGCGTGGATGTGGACACCTTTTGTCATGCTTTTAGTACTTGCGGGTCTAGTAAGCGTGCCGAACTATCTTTATGAGGCTGCGGAAGTTGATCGCGCTACAGCGTGGGAACGATTTAAGACTGTCACTTTTCCATATGTAAAAGGCCTGTTATTGCTAGCCCTCTTGTTTCGCACAATCGAGACTTTTAAGCTATTTGATGTTGTTTACATTATTACGGCCGGTGGCCCAGGAACATCAACGGAAACCATTGCCGTTTACGTATACCGGATGGCTTTTCAATTTTTCAAGACAAGTCAATCGTCTGCGCTCTCCTATATTCTCCTGTTTGTCGTAATCGTGCTGACAAACCTGTATTTGTATTTTGTTAATCGCCGCGAACAGGAGGTTTGATCATGTTCCGTAGATCACGGAAAAAACGCGGTATTCGGGAAGCTGGATGGGGGCGTTCTATCATTTGCGGTATCGTTGGTTTAATTTACTTCTTCCCGGTATTGTGGATTATTTCGACGGCCTTTAAGACCCGGCAAGTGGCACTTGCCACGCCTCCCAGTTTTTTGTTCACTCCGACTCTTGATAATTTCGTTCGTGTTTTCTATCGCCTAACGTCAGATGGAGAGCAAATGTCGACTGGCATGTCCTTGTTTTTCTTTAATTCGATCTTTATCGCCGGCGGAGGTGTTTTGCTGGCAGTTGTAATCGGTACGAGTGCGGCATATGGATTTTCCAGATATCCGCTTAAAGGTAACAACACCTATCTTTTCGTAATTTTGACCACCCGCATGTTGCCGCCGATTGTTGTGATTGTTCCAATCTTTTTGATGTTCCGCATCACCGGCCTGAGCGGCAGCTATATTGGAATAATCCTTTTATATGCCATGTTTAATTTGGCCTTCTCAGTTTGGATGATGAAGAGTTTCTTCGATGAACTCTCGACGGATGTGGAGGATGCGGCGCGATTGGAAGGCGCGGGAGAATGGAAAGTTTTCTTCAAAATTTGCGTCCCTCAATTGAAAGCAGGGCTAGCGGCTACATCAGTTTTTGCGATCATTCTGACATGGAACGAATTCCTATTCGCACTTTTACTTACTGGCAACGATACCCGTACAGTTCCCGTCGCAATGGCGAGATCAATGGGTGGACAGCTTGGAGTAGACTGGGGGTTGTTGGCGGCAATTATCACATTATTCCTCATTCCAGTATTTGTGGTGACCTATCTATTGCAGAACCATTTGCTGCGCGGTGTCACTTTCGGCACAGTTAAGAAGTAGGCCAGATTTATGGGATCAATACAGGTTGAAAATCTAACGAAGCGATTTGGCGCTCTAACGGCTGTTGACGCAGTTCATATGAGGATTGAAGAAGGTGAAGTCCTTTGTCTTCTAGGGCCTTCCGGTTGTGGCAAGACAACGACATTGCGGATGATCGCCGGCCTTGAGCAGGAATCAGAAGGTGATATTTTCATTGGCGGAAAACAAGTTAATCATCTTTCACCTTCTGATCGCGATATCGCCATGGTGTTTCAGTTCTATGCGCTTTATCCAACACTGACTGTTGGGCAGAATATCGGATTCCCTTTGAGATCAAGTGCGCTCTCAAAAGAAAAGATTGCTAGTCGTATTGACGAAGTGGCGAAGTCGTTACAGTTACAAGAAGTCTTGAACCGAACGCCAGGTCAACTAGGTGAGGGAGAAAAGCAACGGGTGGCTGTTGCCCGTGCCGTGATCCGAGATCCAAATTGCTTCCTTTTTGATGAACCGTTAAGCCGTCTTGATGTGACTTTGCGCCAAACCATGCGGGGAGAAATAAAGGAAATCCTTAACGGATTGTCAAAAGCAACCGTGATCGTTACCCATGATCAATTGGAAGCATTGACCATGGCAGATCGCATTGCTGTAATGCGAAATGGGGCAATCGAACAAATTGCGACACCTCATGAAATATTTACAAGACCGGCAAATTTGTTTGTTGCCGGATTTATTGGGACACCAGCGATGAACCTGATACCAGGCACGTTGAAAAGCCTGAGTGAAGGGCAGGGGAATATAGATTTATGCGGACAACATGTGTCACTCACAGTGGGCCAGGAAATCTCTCGCCTTTCTCAAGATACCTCGGTTACCGTTGGAATTAGGCCGCGGGCATTCAAGCTCGTTTCAGAACCCACTGAAGGCAGTCTTGCCGTTGTTGTCGATTTAATCGAGCCCATGGGCGCAGAAACTCTCATCCATGCAATGGTGGAAGATATGGAAATTCGAATTGTGCTTGAACGTGAGCAGCAAGTGAGCGTTGGTGAAAAGCTAAATGTGGTTTCGCGCGCTGATCAAGTCCTTATCTTTGACAATGAGGAAAGGTTGGTCACCTCATGAGCGGAAAAATAAATACTGGATTTTCTGTCAAACAAGCTAAGTGGCTTGAATATGGCATTATCGGACTTTGCGCATTAGCGTTATTTTGTATTTTCCAGCCCTTCAGCCAATTTCTGTTTTCTGCGGGTTGTATTGGCGTAGTTGTTGGTGGCCTTGTTTTTAATCTTATGCCTTTTTGCGTCGCCGGAGGAAGTCCTCGAAAGCTTATAAAAGTTGGTGGCATTGTTCTGTTGGTTTTTGCTATAGCTGTGGCGCTTGCTCTTGCCTCGGCGTGGGGCTACGGCCTTTATCTGAAAACGCAATGAGATTTCTCTAACTAAGGTAATTCCATGAACCAGGTTGAAGTCAAAAGAATAGTTGCAGAACTGCTCCCCTATATACGGTATCACCGGCTGGATGCTGGTGATAGACTACCGTCTGAGCGCGACTTGTGCACAAAATTCAATGCAAGCCGTAATTCAGTTCGTGAAGCCTTGACAGCGTTGGAAATTATGCGTGTCGTTGAAAGGAGACCAAACTCCGGCATATATTTACAAGCGCTTGGCAAGGATACCAGTGTTGATGCAATGGTAATGTTCTCGGACGCGGGTGTTCCGTTGCTGGAAGGAGAGGTGTCAGATTTTTTGGAAACACGGCGCATCTTGGAAATTGAATCATTCCGGTTGGCTTGTCAGCGCCATACCGACGCAGATATCGAACGCTTAGTTGATGTCATTGAAACTTGTGAGCGAAATCTTGAAGCTGGAATAACTTTGGCTGAACAGGATGCCGTATTTCATTTAGCATTGGTCGAGGCGGCCCATAATCAAGTGTATTTGCGCCTTGTTAATTCGTTCTATTTGACGTCACGCGCGCGCCGAAAGGTATTTTTCAAAACGATGGAACAAAGCTTCCGTTCCCATCAAGATCATGTAAAACTGCTGGCAGCGCTGCGTAAGCGTGATTTTGACGCAGGAGAAAAAATCCTCCAACAACATTTGGCGAGTGTCGGTAAATTCTGGTCAGAACGATTGCAAAATGATCCGAATGAAAAAATAATTTGAGGAGCCTCAAATAGGATTGAATTCTTGGGGCGCCCTACAGTATGTCGTTATTCATTTAGCGGTCGGATCAAAGAATTTCATTCAAGCGAGATCGTCCATATACGCGAAAATGGCGGGTGTACCGCCAGTATGTATAAACAGAAAGGATTGCCCTGCATTCAAGGATTTTACCCGATGGATAAATCCGGCCATTGTTTTTCCAGTATATGTGGGGTCCAAGATCAGCGCTTCAGTTCGGGCACATAGTTTAATGGCTTCAACACAATCTTTTCCAGCTTGTCCGTAGCCTGGAGCCAAGAACGTATCGTCAAGAATGATATCCGATTTGACAACAGGGTTTTTAATATCAAGCATGGTGCTAATTTTTCGGCACTTGTCGGTAATGCGCGACATCTGGTCAGTTGCGGCACGGCGGACGCAAATACCCCTCACCTTGATGTTCGATCCGAGCGCTCGTAGGCCAAAAAGTAACCCGCTATGGGTGGCTCCACTACCAGAGGCAACGATAATTTCATCAATACTGATTTGTTGAGCGTAAAGCTGCTCCAAAATCTCCTGCGCGGCGACGACATACCCTAATGCACCCAATGGCAGATGATTTGGACTTAGGGGTATAATATAAGGGATTTTTCCGTTTAATCGCAGCTCTTCGGCAATAGTTTTTAACTGCTGGTCTGCGCCATGTTCGTCTTCTCCTTCAGGATAGCTATGCATGGTCGCGCCAAGAAGATGATCTAGAAAAACGTTGCCGGATTTGTAGTAATCGGGGTTGTTTTTCTTGACCCGTTCTTCCAATTGGATATGGCAATCCATTCCGAGCTTGCGGGCACCCGCTGCTGCCAAACGGACAAAATTTGACTGAACCGCGCCTGTGATCAGGATCGTGTTAGCTTGTCTTGCGACGGCTTCACCAAGGTAGAACTCTAATTGACGAACTTTGTTTCCGCCAAAAGCTAACTCCGTGCAATCATCCCTTTTTATAAATAGGTTACAGGATGTACTTAATGTTTTCTCTAAATTATGCATCGCCTCTATAGGGGGTGTTCCCGTAAAAAGTCGTGCACGGGGGAGATCATAAAGCCGTCCAAGGTCTTTGGCAGATTTAATGGTCGAATTCATAAAAAATACCCCTTTTTAAACGCTTGTGGTGAACAGGAAAGTGGCCGTCAACAGGAGGATGACAATAATCATCCATGAGAAGATACGCTCTGTGATCCAGGTTGTTATCAATCGCCCGACATAAATACCAGCAATCGTTGCAGGTGCCAATTTTAGACAGATCCACAGGGTGCCCGTTTCAATTCCAGCAAACGGGATCTGGAATAAAAGAGCCGCTCCGAAGGAAAATACGAATAACTTCAGGGTCGTCGCGCGGACCACTTGTTTTTCAATTCCTGTTGCGGACATCCACGCGGCCACGACGGGACCCGGCATGGCCAAGCTGCTACTCATCAAACCAGAGACAATTCCAGTAGCTAGTGCGCTGATGTTGGACGGGACCGCCGCCGCGGGTTTCGATTTTATGATATTGTTTCGGATAACGAGAAGGGCGGTAAGTGCGACGGCCGTACCGGCAAAAAATTTTAACATCACCACATCAACATTCAAGAAGATCAGAAGCCCCAACGGTAGACCAACGGCAGATCCGATAAGAAGTTGTATGAGAATAGTTTTATCAAACTCAAGTCGAATACTGCGTACCAGTAAAACAGCAATGAGTAGGTTTAAGACGATACTAATCTGAATGGAGTTGCTGCTGTTTAATAATAATAACATGATAGGACCGGCAATCACGCCAAATCCGATCCCCGTTGCAGATTGCAATGCCGCGGCAAAGAAGACGGTGACGCTTAGGGTTATCAAGGTAGGATCCATATGTGTATCATCTTGTGTAACCTGGTGAATGACAATGCAAAATATTGAAAGGCTGTAAAGTAATCCTGAGCTGGTTTATTTCATGGTTGGCGACGGCGACTACTTCGCGCCCTCGCCAAATAAACTCAAACATAGGACAAGCCTGGCTTCCAGCAACAAAGCAATAACGAGGCTTTTCTTTGCCGACAATTTATTGAAGCTAGCCACTTTTTATCGGGCGTTAAAATTACAAGAAGACAAAATCCAATCGCGAACGAATTTTGCCTTTGGGCTAAGTTCTTTGCGTTGCGACCAGACGAGATAAAAACCGAGGCCGGTTTCCCAGGACCAGTCCTTGAGGCCCGCCAATAGTCCTTGCTCAATCAAAGGATCTGTAAGATGCTTCCAGCCAAATGCGAAGCCTTCCCCGGCGATGGCGGCTTGTAGAACAAGAGCATAGTCGTTTAGACGGATTGTCGATGATGCGCCAATATTGGCCACGCCGAAATGGGTAAACCAATCTTTCCAGGTTGGCCGTTCGCGGATCGGCTCTTCCAAGTGAATTAACCGTTCATATTGCAGATTAGCGATGGTTTTCAAGTCAATTGTTGACTGAATTACGCGTGGATTGGCAATAGGATAAATGACTTCACTAGCGATTATAGCTGAGTGGCAGTCTTCCCAGTCACCGCTCCCGCGCCGGATCGCCAGGTTAATATTCTCTGCGTCGATATTAGGTTCGTGATCGCTGGTTTGCAGCCGAAGGTCGATTCCCGGAAACTGGTGACGCAGATCGTGGAGCCGTGGCATCATCCAGTAAAAATTGAAAGCAGAAGAGGCGTTCAGTGTAACCTGATTATTCTGGGTGCTACCATGCAGCGTTTGTGCCGAGGCCAATAGTCCGTCAAGTGCCTTCGAGACATCGACAAAAAAACGTTGTCCGGAGCTGGTCAGGGAAACCTTTTTGTGGGTGCGTTCGAATAATAAAACTCCAAGGCTATCTTCTAGTTGCTTGATAGCAGCGCTAACGGCAGGCTGTTGTACATTCAGTTCCCGGGCCGCCTGAGTAAAGGAGGCATGCCGCGCGGCCGCTTCGAAGACGATTAGATGGCGTGGAGACGATATTAATTTCCAGAGTTCTTGCATAAGCTGACATTATCCAATTAATCAGTTTTTTCAAGCATCACAACATATGTGTGATGGTGTAGCATAAGACAAAATACAAAAAGGGGAAATGATGGCACGTCGTTCAAGAGCCTCAAGGGATCGCAATATGGCGGCGACAGGTATTCCTGCATCGCCTAATATCCAGCGACGCTTGCCTTTTTACGATGTGCTAGATGATGAGCAATTGACGAAGTTGGAAGCCCAAGTGGATTGGCTCATTGAGGATGTGGGTGTTGCCTTTCGCGACGACCCGGAAGCCCATAAAATCTGGCGCCGAGCTGGGGCGAAGATTGACGGTGATATCATTCGCGCGCCGGCTGACTGGATCCGGGATTTATGTAAGAGTGCCCCGAGCGAGTTTACGCAACTAGCCCGCAATCCCGAGCGGACTGTAACAATTGGTGGGACCAATCAAGTTTTCGCTCCAATTTATGGTGCGCCGTTCGTGCGAGACTTAAAAGAAGGTCGACGTTATGGGGATATGGATAGTTTTGAGAATCTAGTCAAACTGACATATATGCATCCAAATTTGCATCATGGTGGTTTTGTCACCTGCGAACCTTGCGATGTTCCGGTGTCCAAGCGGCATCTGGATATGCTCTATACGCATATGACGCTAAGCGATAAACCGCATCTTGGGGCCATAACAGAAATGTCGCGGGCCCAGGACAGTGTCGATATGGCCGAAATCGTGTTTGGCAAAGAGGTTATGGAGAAAAACTGCGTTATTCTTGGCAATGTAAACACCAATTCGCCAATGCTGGTCGACAAAGTCGTGACCGAAGCTATACAGGTTTATTGTTCTCGTGGGCAGGGGATCATTGTCGTGCCTTTTATTTTGAGTGGCGCCATGGGACCGGCCTCGACGACCGCGTCTGTTACTCAGGCCATGGCAGAAGCCATGATGGTCTGCGCTTTCTCTCAATTGGTAAAGCCGGGCGCGCCGTTTGTCCTAGGTAATTTTCTGTCTTCCATGTCCCTAAAGTCCGGTGCACCAACTTTTGGGATGCCAGAACCAGTCTTGAGTAATTACGTCATCGGCCAGCTTGCTCGTCGGGTGGGGCTTCCGTTGCGGTGTGGCGGTTCATTGACTGCGTCTAAAATTGAAGATGCACAAGCTGCCTATGAATCAGCCGACTCCATGCATTCCACCATGCTGGCTGGCGCTAATTACGTGTTGCATGCGGCAGGATGGCTGGAAGGCGGGCTTTGTACTGGGTTCGAAAAACTGATCATGGATGCGGATCGGTTGGGAAGCTATCAGAAAATACTCGACCATGGATTGGATGTCTCGGACGAGGCCTTCGCACGGGACGCCTATGGTGAAGTGGAACCCGGAGGGCATTTTTTAGGCTCCTCCCACACGATGAGAAATTACCAGACGGCATTTTATGAAGCCCAGTTGTCTGACAGTGAAAATGTTGAAAGCTGGGAAGAGGGAGGCTCGACTGATATGCGAACCCGCGCCTACGAAAAATGGACTGGTATGTTGCGCGACTATCAACCACCGCCGATCGAAGATAGCAAGCGTGAAGCCTTGCAAGAATTTGTCGCCAGACGGAAAGAAGAGCTTCCTGACGCCTGGTATTGATCCTTCTAATTTCGAGTGTTTTAGCCTGCTGAAAGATCCGGAGACCCTGATGCCTGAAATTCTAAAAGATACAAGCGTGCCGCAAAAGAAGTTACCTTCACATGCCAAGGTGGTGGTAATTGGTGGCGGTGTAGTTGGGTGTTCCATTCTTTTTCACCTGGCAAAATTCGGCTGGAAAGATGCGGTGCTACTGGAACGAGATGAACTGACTTCTGGTTCATCCTGGCATGCAGCCGGCCAAATACATACGATTAGTTCCGATCCCAATATTTCCCGCCTGCAAAGCTATACGATTGACCTATATAAAGAAATTGAAGAGACTTCCGGACATTCCGTCGGGCTGCATATCACCGGCGGATTTTATTTGGCCTCGAACAAAGACTGGTATGACTATCTCAAACGGGAGCGGTCTAAAGCGCGCCATATGGGATTGCGTCAGGAATTTATCTCACCGCAAGAAGTGGCAGACCGCCATCCGTTGATTGATCCGAAACATTATCATGCGGCACTCTGGGATGATCAGGATGGCGACCTAGATCCCTCTGGCGCCACCTATGCTTTTGCCAAATCTGCGAAAGTCCATGGTGCCCAGTATTTCACGCATACGCCGGCGACCGCCACCCGTCAGCGCCCCGATGGATCGTGGGATGTGACAACGCCTAAAGGCGTTATCAATGCAGAACATATCGTCAATTGCGGCGGTCTGTGGGCTCGTGAGGTCGGGCATATGCAAGGTATTAATTTGCCAGTTCAGCCCATGGAGCATCATTACCTGATAACCGAAGATATTGATGCCGTAAAAAATCACGGAACGAGGTTGCCTGCGGGCATCGATTACGAAGCCAACATCTATTTTCGACAGGAACGACAGGGAATGCTGCTGGGGACCTATGAGCCCAAAGGAACACCATGGAAAGTAGAGGGCACACCTTGGGACTTTGGTCATGAGTTGCTGCCGCCAGATATTGATCGAATCGCAGACCGATTGGAAATGTCCTTCGATCGCCTTCCGGCTATTGGTCAGGCCGGGATCAAGAATTTTATCAACGGACCGTTCACCTTCGGCCCTGATGGAAATCCGATGATCGGACCTGTGCCGGGCATGAAAAATTATTGGGTTGCTGTGGGTGTCATGGCCGGCTTTTGCCAAGGCGGCGGGGTAGGTCTAACAATGGCCGAATGGATGATTGATGGTGAACCGAGCATTGACGTTTGGGCTATGGATGTGGCCCGGTTTGGTGATTTTGCGTCCCCTGATTGGGGAACCATCAAATCGACGGAAAATTATGAACGTCGGTTCGTCATGACATTCCCAAACGAAACGCTGCCTAAGGGGCGGATGCAAAAAACTACGGCGTTGTATGATCGGCTGGTTGCGAAAGGTGCGGTAATGGGGCAGGCCTTTGGCCTTGAGCATGCCTTGTGGTTCGCAGATGGGCCGGACACCGCCCATGAAGAACCAACGTTTGAACGCAATCGATCCCATGACTACGTCGCGCAGGAAATCAAGAGGGTGCGTGAAGCTGTGGGCGGCATCGAAATCGCCAATTTCGCCAAGCATGAATTTAAGGGCGCGGGCGCCCGTACTTATCTTGATTATATTCTGGCAGGATACGTTCCCCAACCTGGGCGACTCACCTTGACGCCGATGTTGACACCAAAAGGGAAGCTTTACGGGGATTTAACCGTTGCGTGTCTCGCAGAGGATCATTTCATGATTTTTGGCTCTGGCGCCATGCAGGACGCTCATCGTCGTTGGTTCGAAAAAGACCTGCCGGAAAATGTGACTTATGCCAATGTATCAGATGACTGGCATGGGATAGCGCTTTCCGGACCAAAATCGCGGACGCTTTTGTCTCGGCTAACCCGCGATGATGTGTCGTCTGAGGCGTTCCGGTTTCGCGATATGCGCGAAACATTTGTCGGCGGTGTACCGGTTATCCTAAATCGGATCAGTTTTTCGGGCGAACTGGGTTACGAAATTTACTGCCGCCCACAATATCTTTTGCGTTTAGCCGAGGCGGTCGAGGAGGCGGGCCAAGACCTTGGCTATGGCTGGTATGGCGCACGGTCATTGATGTCGATGCGATTGGAAAAAGGCTGGGGTGTCTGGACCTTAGATTTCCGCCCGGATTTCAATGCAGTTGAATCGGGCATGGATGTATTTATCAATTGGAAGAAAGATTTTGTGGGCAAACAGGCGACCGAGCAAATTCGAACTGCCGGTGTTCGCCGCAAGCTGGTGACACTGACAATTGATGTGGACGGCATCGATGTGTCCAATGATGAAGCCATTCTAAAAAACGGGAAAGCTGTGGGCTACATCAGCTCAGGCGGATACGCACATCATGTTTCGAAATCCATGGCCATGGGCTATGTGGATATTGGGCATACAACACCAGGTACATTGGTGGAGGTGGAAATATTGGGAGAATTGTATAACGCGAATATTCTCGGCGCGCCGATTTATGATGCGAATGGTGCGAATATGCGGGCTTAGATATTTTACCATCAACATTCGGCGATGGAGACTCCAAGACCGCCGTTGGCTCGTTAGTTATCCAACGGTCGAGCCACGGTGATGCCGGTTTGATTTCTCATTTCTAGCGTCCGTTTGGAGAGTGTTCGATTGCTCACCTCAACAGGTCGGCCAGGAAGGGGTGCATGCAAAATGTGAAGTTGGCCGGCACGCCAGATAGCGATCCCCGCATGGATGACATCGAGACCCTCCAAGGGTGTTGTCATTGCCACGATATCGCCGTCGCGGATATTATGTTCGATCAGGGCAATCGTGTCTTGTGCTATAACATGTCGGGCAGTTTCTGTGATAGCTGCTTCATTTTGTAAGATACGATTTAGATTTTCAGGATTTGACAGACGCGGGTAAGCGTCTGGATTTTTACTCATGAAATTGATGGTATTGCTTTCCTGCTGTCCTCGTAAATCTTCCGTGATGTCCATGACAGTACCGTTAGCGGTGTTACTTCGAACCCAGTCCGTGAAGTAATGCAGACGACTTGGGTAACCGTCTATGATGCCATCTCGATAGCGTATGCCACTCAAGATCTTTTCATATAGGGCGCGTGTCTTTTCGGGCGTCAGTTGCGGTGTGTACCGGTCGTCTTTGATAAGGCGGGCCATCGCAAGCATATTCTCAATGAAAGTAACACAATCGAATTCGCGGAAGTTGACTACCAGTCGTTCTATACTTGTGTTTTTCTCTAGTGTATGTGCGGCATAACGCGCGCCTTGAAAGGATAGTCCAAATTGGAGGATGATCTCCCGAATTGGCAGTTCCTCAAGCCGCTGCTCGCCGGCCCAAGCCATCTTCTCCTTAAATATATCCCAGTCTTCTTCTGGCCATGCGTGAGGGGTGTTCGATTGCAATGTTGTAACTGCTGGAGTTGCGCTTGTAGTTGCAGTAAGGGCACCGATCAGAAGGTTCAGCATCACCGCGGCCGCAGCAAATGTCTTCATATAGCGGCGCAGATTTTGGTATTGCATCATTGAATCTCCACATATTTACATAGGGATTAAAAGGGCTGTTTCCAAACTAAATAAGAATATTGAAATAGTTCTTGCTTTATTGCTAATGATTATCATTATTAATAAATTACATTATTAAACGAGATTGATTATGAAATTTAGTGAAACAGTTCCAAACCATCTCAAGGATCTATCCTATCCTGAACAATTAACGCTATGGAGTATTCGTATTTGGTCGGATGGACACCGGCAAAACTACTCTCCTTATGCAACATTGCGTGAAGCTTATCAGCGCGCTAGATGTTCTAATGGTCTGATAGCCCTCGATAATCTGCTGTCGCTAGTAATTTCTGGCCACAGCCGTGCAGTAGATATTCGCTGCCCGTGCTGCGGCGGGATATCAGATGATGAATGGCGAATACTGCAATCCATCGCGTTGGCGCAAGCTGGCGACGAAGTGCAAGTCACGCAACTGATATCACATTTTCTCGAACCAGCGACGGTGCGCGTCGCCCAACCAGTCATAATTGGCTGGGCACAGGAGTTGTCGGACCGATCGCTTCACTTGCCAATGCGGCGCTTAGCCTTACGGCAGGTGACGCCTAATATCGCGGCGATTGAGAAAAGAGCATCTTTCAGGGTCATAGCCAATCCGGCCAAGACCATGCTGCATTAAACAATTTGCTAACGACGCAAATTGTGCAGTCGAAAATAAGCTGTTATGTTTTTTAAAAGAAAACATAGACTATTGGATTGCATTTATGACGCGTATGACACCGAAGAACGATACTCAGACAGACTGGCAATCTCAGATCTATAATATTCTGAAAGAATTTGATGTTCGACATATGGCCTATGTACCGGATGCTGGACACGCAACGGCCATCAAACAATTTGAAGCGGACAGCGATGTGACAGCCGTTGTTTTGACGACGGAAGAAGAGGGGATTCCGTATCTCGCGGGAGCGAGCCTTGGCGGTGATCGCGGCGTGTTGCTCATGCAATCCAGCGGTGCCGGCAATTGCATCAACATGTTATCCCTGCAAAACAACGCCCGTTTTCCACTTTTGATGCTTATTACCATGCGCGGTGATTGGGCTGAATTTAATCAATGGCAAAATCCCATGGGGCAGGCAGCAGAAGCAGCCTTGAATTTGATGGGGGTTCTCACATGGCGCGCCGACAGACCTGAAGATGTGGAACCACTTGTGCGCGGTGCGGCTACGATGGCATTCGATGGGGATCAAGCATGTGCGGTACTGCTCGGGCAGCGTCTGATAGGGAAAAAGGAGTGGACGAAATAATATGACCCATATTCTCTTGAAACGCCGTGAAGTTGTTACCGAGTTATTGCAGGATCGTGGTGACACGATCGTCGTCACTGGGTTAGGGTCGCCGTCTTACGATGTGATGGCCGCGGGCGATCATGATTTGAATTATTATCTTTGGGGCGCCATGGGCGGGGCGGCCATGGTTGGCCTTGGGCTGGCGAAATCGCGACCCGATCATAATGTGCTGGTGGTTACGGGGGACGGGGAAATGCTCATGGCCATGGGGGCTTTTGCCACCATTGCCGTACAAGCCCCTAAAAATCTGACCATAGCCATTCTGGATAATGGTTATTACGGTGAAACCGGCATGCAGCTCAGTCATGCAGGTCGCGGTGTGGAGCTCGATAAGGTCGCGGCAAGTGTCAAGTTCGACTGGACCGCGCGAATATTGGATATGACCGGAGTTCAGGATCTTCGCGAACGTATTCACGCGCGAAATGCGCTCAACTGTGCAACCATTGCCATTGACGCGGTGGAAGTACCGCGAGTTCTTCCCTCGCGCGATGGTGTGTATATCAAGAATAGGGTGATGGCGGCCTTAGGCCATAAGCTTTAAAGGTTTCATTCGTCGCGGTAGACGATTGGAAACCAGTCCTCGCGCAATTTTTGACCCTCCGTCATGCCGTGTCCTGGAAAGGGCGGTGAAGTTGGTCCTGGCCGCGCCGTATAGCGCGCATCATCGCCGACAAAGCGTAACGAAAATGCCCGTCGCCGAATGGCTGTATTGTTGCCGCGTGCGCCATGAAGGGTCCTATAATTAAAAGCGATGGCATCTCCCGGCGCCATTTCCCATTCCGCCACCCGATACAAATCAGGATCTGAATCAGGATCGGGTACTGGCATATACTCATCCGTGTTGTTGTAAAAGCCGTCTCCCGACAACCAGCGCATGGGCAAGACCAGTTTCTCCCATTTATGAGATCCCGCGACACATCGCAAAGTCGCCTCTTTCACAGGATCCATGGGAGACCAGAACGAGACCGTCTGCTCTCCCTCTACAAAATAGTAAGGTGCATCCTGATGCCACGGCGTTGGCTTCGAGGTTCCGGGTTCCTTGACCAGCACATGGTCATGGAACAATTGGACTTGCTTTGAATTCATTAGGGCCGCAGCAGCGGCGGCGGCTGGAGATTGGTGGACCACCTGCTCGAATTCTGGTATGCGGTTCCAGTTGCAGTAATCGTCAAAAAATCGCCCGTCTTCGTCCGCTTGAAGGTTTTCCGACGCGTAACGACCGGGATCACGCATATTTCGTTCGATCCCGGCGGAGATAGTGTCCGTCCAATCCGCGAAAAGGCCTTTAATCAAGACCACGCCATCATTTTGATACGTCGTGATATGATGCAGATCAATCAAGGGTGCGTCGGACATGGTCTCCTCCCATTGTGCCATAGGGTCAGGACACTGTTGATCATGTCTCTTAATTGTTCAATCCATTATTTCGAAATTAGCCATTATACTATGCCTCTGTTGGTATCAGGCAATTTGAGGCCGCGGCGGCGATATCGAAGCCCATGTGCTGTCGCGTCCATCAAACTACATGCAGAACAGCGGGTTTTCATCAATGGCAGCCGCACGGTAGTATTTGAAGGCTAGATCTCTGATTTGCCCGAGACAGTTTCCGGTGTTAGCCGAATATGATACTCTTTGCTGTCTGACAAACCGATAGGAAGCGCAAAAGTTAAAAAAATGCCTCAGAAACTCAAACCCGTGCGTCGTGTGGTGACTGGCCATAATGCGGCCGGGGCTAGTGTGATAGAAGAAGATGGTCCGTCGCCCGCCATCAAAACCATTGACGTCCGTCCAGGATACGCCGTCACCAATATCTGGCGGACCGGAAAATCCCCATCCGACGTGCTTGCCGAAGATGATATCATTGATCATCACGGTGTAATGCCGCAGCAGATGGGGACGGTCATCCGAGCCATTGATATTCCGCCCGAACCCATGGATCCGGAAGAATTTCAGAAGATAATGGATGAGACGTTCAAGCAGCTTTATCCGGACGCCGATCATGCGCCCAGCGATACCCGACATTATGGCATGCATAAAACCAGCACCGTTGACTATGCCATCGTTGTTGAGGGTGAACTGACGGCTATAATGGACGAAGGGGAAACCGTTCTCAAGGCCGGGGATATCTTGATCCAGCGAGGTACAAATCACGGTTGGGCTAATCGCTCTGGTGCCATTTGCCGGGTAGTGTTTGTGCTGGTAGACGGATCCTAAATGGCGGGGTCAACGGAGTTTAGTGGGGACAAAAACCTCTGCTTCTTCGGCGATGCCCTTCAAAGAGAAATGGCCTTTGCTGCTAAATTTTTCCGGGTGAAGATCAGCAAAATTTTGGGAGACCAGGATATTTCTTCCGAGATCTCGGGTCAGTCCCTCGATGCGGCTAGCGAGATTGACCGCCGGTCCGATGACTGTGAAGTCAAGACGGGTCTTACCGCCCACATTGCCATAGAAGACATCCCCAAAATGCAGTGCGATTCCGTATTGAATTTCCGTTAGGTTCTCGCCGTGTCGCTTTCGATTTATATCCGCAAGGCTCGACATGGCGGCGCGGGCAGCGCTTAACGCATTTTGGGCAGCGGCTGCTTCATCGGCATTTGGCGGAGAGAAGATCGCTAACACAGCATCGCCGATAAATTTCAAAACTTCACCACCATTAGCTTCGATGGCGCCGGTGATTGCATCGAAATAGGCGTTAAGAAGCTCCAGCAAGGATTCACTGTCGAGACTTTCGGAAAGGACAGTAAAGCCTTTTAGATCACTGAACCAAAGGGCGGCGCGAATGGTCTCGCCTGTGCCACGCTTGATTTCTCCGTCGAGGACGCGCTGACCAGCGGTCGGACCCACATAAGTGTTCATCACGGTTGAGGCCATATGCCGTAAGTAGCGAACTGCCAGTGTCGCGGCCATGGCAAAGCGGATCTGCTTCAGCAAGAAAATGTGATCGTCAGAAAATCCGCCGGCAGCACGCGTTGCATAACCTACCGCCTTGTTGGCTCCATCCGAAAAAGGCAGGGCTATGACAAGATAGTCTGTACATCCTTCTGCACGGAGTTCGGCCAGAATATCGAAAATATCTTCTTCCGGTGGGCCATCGAGGCGGCAGCGGACATTTCCACCAGTCTTGTAGGCTGTCTGGAAGGCATTGGTAGAAACGCCTAAATTGGGGAAATCTGCCCGTTTGAATTGCCGAAAAGTAATTCCCTTACCTTCTTCCCATAAGGTGGAAAAACTGTCGACCATGGGATGCAGGCTGGGCATGCCAGTGGTATACCGATAAAGGGGAATGCCCGTGGCCAGTAATCGATCTACGATTGCTTGATCCAGCACACCTGCTTCATTGATCAGACGGCCTTCAGAATTAAACCAGTTGATGAGCTTCAGAGCAACATCTTGCAGATACTTTTTTGGCATACCTAACTACATACGATAAGGCAGCGTGAGGTGCAAACAACCTGTATCAAATGATCTCGGATAAATTTTCGACAGAATATTATTTATCCCAGTTTAATAATATTAACCAGTTATTATAAAAATTCAATTACTGATTTAATTACAATTGCTTACTGTATTACTCTAACCTACTAAGTTATATTATGGTTTCCCGAACTTTCCAATACAAAGGACAGTAGCCTTATCTAATGACGGGCAATTAATCAAAGCGATGGTGGACTTGTGGAGCCTCTGATAACGATATCTCCTTTGAGGGCTTGTTCTTCTCGGGTTCCTCTTTCTTCGAAAATTTGTTCGAGGGCAGTTTGCGCCAACAAGTCAGTTGGTTGCCGAATAGTTGTCAAGCGCGGGACAACAAGGCGGGCGAGGGAAATGTCATCAAAGCCAGTTACTGAAAGCTCAGTTGGGACATCAATTTTTAAATCGCGGGCGGCGCGCAGCACGCCGATGGCGAGCTGATCACTAGCGGCTGCAATGGCAGTCGGTCGTTCAAAATTGTTCGACTGCAAAATCTCACGTCCAATTTCTTCACCATGCTCATAGTCGAACTGTCCTTCGAATACTTGCAAAGTAACTGGATCTCCGTCGTGCCCCAGTGTTTTGATACGAGAGAGAAAGCCATTTCTACGGGATCGCCCAACCTCGGTATTTTGGGGGCCAGAGATATAGGCGATTTTGCGATGGCCAAGGTCGTATAAGTGATCAGCGATTTTCGCCGAACCATCCGAATGATCCGTGGCAATAAGAGGATATTTCTCAAATCTCCTGTCTAGAGAGATGATAGGGACGATAGTCTCATAGCCCAACGCGCCTGTGTCTGAGGCGGCGACGACAATGACGCCGCGCGGCGCATGATCAAGTAGAGCAGAAATTTGTTTACGTTCTGTCTCCTCGTCATCATGGGAATTAGCGAGCATTACCGAATGATTGCGTTTTGCGGCCTCTGTTTCGATACATTTTGCCAGCTGAGCAAAAAATGGATTGGTGATATCGGGGACTACCAGGCCAATTACAGCAACTTGACTTGTTCGCAAAGCCCGCGCCGCAAGGTTGGGTTTATAGTCAAGATCCTGCATGGCCTTTTGCACCCGTTCTTTCAACGGTTGCTTCACTGTTTCATTCTTGGACAGGACACGAGAGACGGTGCCGACAGAAACGCCTGCCCGTTTTGCAACATCTCGTACCGTCGTCATTTGGAGCTCTCCAGCAGCAGGTATGATTTATCTAGCGATCGCATCTTAGGACTATATCAAGAAATTTGCGGTTCTGGCCATTTCATCGCCAATACATCTGCTTTTACTGGAATGGCCTCTGAAGCCCCTTTTTTCGTCGTTGTCAGGGCGGCCGCAAGCATGGCAAAGCGGATGGCCTCTTCATCATTCTTCTGATCGACATAAGCTGCTGCCAGAGCACCATTAAAACAGTCTCCTGCGGCAACTGTATCGACAGCATTCACCATTGGTGCCGCCATAGTTCCGCTGGAAGAGGGGAGCGACCAAGAAACACCTTTTCCTCCCATGGTGACAATCGCCCCACGGGCACCCAAATTTCGAACAGCATTGGCGGCTCCCAATGCGTCTTCAAGGGTTACTGGTTTCTCGCCGAGAAGCAAATGTGCCTCCTCGGCATTCGGCGTTAGGATATCGAACGCCGAATGAATAGAGCCTTGCCATAGTTCGCTCGGCGCTGGCGCTGGATCCATAACGACTAGTGCGCCATTTTCACGCCCTATTCGCGCGGCGGTGAGGGAGACGGCCAGAGGGATTTCATTCTGTAGTAAGATTACTTTTGCTGAGGCAAACAGGTGCGCGTTTTTTTCGATAAGTCCAGTGGTCAAACAATTATTAGCTCCGGCGGCGACCCGGATCACATTCGATCCGTTGGAGACAACATCGATAAATGCCATACCGGTTGTGGCATCAGATCGTTGTTCAAACTGTAGAGTGATGCCTGGTCTTTGTAAGGCGTGTATGGCTTCCCGACCGAAGCTGTCATCGCCGATGGCACCGAGCATGGTAACTGTACTTCCGAGATTAGATGCGGCAACACATTGATTGGCTCCTTTGCCGCCTAAGGATATTTTCGTGTCCTGCGTATTGACTGTTTCTCCTACACGGGGCCAGTCGATCAAGTAATTGGTGAAATCAATATTCACGCTACCGACAACAATGACATCCGTCAAAACGCCACCCCGCTGATTAAAATAATATTAGCGTACGGGATGACTTCACCCGTGCGGATAACGGCTTTCGCATTGGCGGAACGACGTTTGAAATCTTGATGGGGAATACCTTGAAAAGAGATCTTCTGATCACATTCTCTTGACCATATATCTAGCTCCTTTTGCATGTCATCGATAAGGTCCGGGGCTGCTTCCGATGCGTGAACTGCTGATTCAATGATCAGCTCTGTACGCAAGGCACGTAGAACATCAACAAATCTTGGGAGGCCCGGAATGATCGCAAGATCGATGACTTCCACATTGTCCGGCATCGGTAAACCGGCATCGGCGACAACAATTTCATCCAGATGCCCAAGTCGGGCAATGAGGGCACTCAGGTGCCGATTTAGAAGAAGTGTTCTTTTCATCGTGACATATACTTCGCGCGATAATGGTCGAGAATTACAGCGATAATAATAACAACTCCAGTTATCATCTGTCGCATAAAATCATTGAGGCCAATCAGGATCAGACCGTTGGCCAGAACGCCGATGATGAAAGCACCAAGCAAGGTACCGATGATGGACCCACGTCCGCCATTTAAGCTAGTACCCCCAATAATTACCGCGGCAATGGCATTAAGTTCAAAGCCGATACCGGCAATGGGGCTCGAGATATTGAGGCGGGCCATATAGACAATGGCGGCAATACCGGCTGTCAGACCGCAAATGGCGAAAGCCGCGACCTTGTACCAAAAAACGGGGTGTCCGGCTAAACGGACGGCTTCCTCGTTATTGCCGATACCATAGAGCAATCGACCGAATACCGTTCGGTTGAGGATAAACCACGCAATAAAAACAAGTACTAATGCTACCAGAAAAACGACAGGAATACCGAACAACAACATTGACCCGAATTCTTCAAAAGCGAAGGGGAACGAATAAATGGTTTTTGCATCCGAAACATGAAGCGCAGCACCACGCGCAATATTGAGCATACCCAAGGTGATGATAAAAGACGGCAGGGCCCAATAGGCGCTGACCAAGCCGTTGATCAATCCGCAGGCGACACCCGCCAGCAAGCCAGCACCGGTAGCTAGAATAATTAATTCGACAGGACCTAAGCCGGGTAATGTAATAGCCTTGCCGGCAACAACTGCGGCGAATGCCATCACAGATCCGACGGACAAATCAATACCACCGATTAGAATGACGAAGGTCATGCCAACGGCCAATATCATGTTGATGGTAATTTGCGTCAGGATGTTGGTCAGATTGTTGGGACTTAGGAAATGCTCTGTGAAGACTGAAAAAAAGATAATCAGGGCAATCAGGGCAAGGCCGATTCCAGCGCTATTGATAATGGACCGGACGGAAATACCGCGCCGGTCTCTATCTTCTGCCGGATCAATGGATAGTGTCACGAGCGTCTCCTTCGACATTCATATTTTGACCATAAGCCAGTTTAAGGATGCTCTCCTCGGAAAAATCCGGTCGGGCGAGGGCTCCGCTGACGCGGTGGCCAGCCATAACAAGGATCCGATTAGACAAGGTCATTAATTCCGGCAGCTCTGACGAGACGATGAGAAGGGCTACCCCTTCCCGGGCCAAGCCCTTCAGTATTGAATAGATTTCCGCTTTGGCTCCCACGTCAACGCCGCGGGTTGGTTCGTCCAGAATAAGGACCTTCGGATTTCTTGCTAGCCATTTAGCCAGAACTACTTTCTGCTGGTTGCCACCAGACAAGCTGGATGTGGGATCGCTAAGTTTTCCATATTTCAGTTTGAGACGCTCGCCGCCGCTCCGCGCCATCTGCGCTTCTTCGGGGAATCTCAACAAACCGTAGGAAGACAGCTTACTCAAATTTGCTAGCGAAATATTGGCGGCGATGGACATATCAAGGATGAGCCCTTCATCTTTACGGTCTTCTGTGACAAATCCAATTCCAGAGGCGATCGCATCCCGAGGGTTTGAAAAGCTTACAGGTTTTCCGTCCCGCTCGATGGTACCTGACCGAACAGGATCGGTACCGAAAATACCGCGGAGCAATTCCGTTCGGCCAGCACCAACCAGTCCGGCGATGCCAAGAATTTCTCCGTAACGCAAGTCGAAGGTGATGCCGTCATTTCGCGGGTTTTTTGCGACGCAGAGATTTTTTACGCTGAGGGCGATATGGTCGAGGATATGGGTGTCCAGCCCGGTTTCCATCTCCTGCGCCAGCTGGCGGCCGACCATATGCTGGACGATTCCGGTGGGCGTTGTATCTGCGATATTTTCCGTGATGATGGTGACGCCGCTTCTGAAAACGGTAACCCGGTCACAAATGGCAAAAACTTCCTCCAAGTGGTGGGAGACGAATACAACGGTCACACCCTTTGCCTTAATGCCTTCAATGATTTTAAACAGTCGTTTCGTTTCCCGCTCTGTTAGGGTCGCTGTCGGCTCGTCGAGGATAAGTATCTTGCTATCCGATTGCAAAGCGCGGGCAATTTCTATCAGTTGTCGATGGGCAATACCAAGCGTTTCCACAGGCGTACGGATATCCACATCCTGCATACCGACAGCATCCAGTGCGACGCGGGCACGTCGGTTCATTTCCCGAATATCCAGCAGACCGAAGCGGTTGCGAGGCAGGGCCTCAATGGAAATATTCTCGGCAACGCTCAGATGATTGAGGAGGTTAAATTCCTGATGGACAACCTGGACACCGGACGCCTTCGCTTCATGTGGCGTGGTCGGCGCATAAGGGGTACCACCAAGAAAAATCGTCCCGGCATCAAAAGGAAAGACCCCGGATAATATTTTGATCAAAGTGGATTTGCCGGCTCCATTTTCGCCGACAAGGGCGTGGACTTCTCCGCGCGTCAGAGAAAAGCTTGCGCCGTCCAGTGCCTTGACGCCGCCAAAATGCTTTTTAAGGCCGTCGACATGGAGGAAGTTCTTTGCATCCGTCGATTTTTGTTGATCGGTAAGCTGCCCAGACGCCATCAATCGTTTCCCATTTTCGTTGATATAGCAGAACTTTAGATAGTTCCCGCACCTTTGGCCAGCGTTGGCCGTTAAGCGGAGCGGGAACTATCCCAGGTAGGTTACTTTTTTGTAACGAGCTCGATCGGGGTTTTAACCCAACCTGTCAATTTCGGACCGCCGGCAATGATATCCAACGCAAGATCGATCGAGTTTGCGGCCATTTGCTGGCCAAACTGATCAACGGTAGCGAGCATGCGTCCATCTGAAATCATAGGACCAACAGCTGGAATATTATCGAAACCAACAACCGTGATATCCTTGCGACCAGCTGATTCTAGCGCTTTGACAACACCGATTGCCATTGAATCATTGGCAGCCATAACACCTTGCAGATCGGGATGGGCTGTCAGCATTGTTGAAAAGACAGCGTTTGCTTCTTCGGTTTCCCAATGGGCGGTGCGACTGTCGAGCAGGTTCATTTTGTATTCTGCGACAGAGGCTTCAAAACCAAGGCGACGCTCGTTGGCGTTATCAGCGCCAGGATTGCCTTCGATGATGACGACTTTTGCACCCGCGCCCAGTTTCTTACCGAGAGCATCACCTGCAAGTTTGGCACCACCGCGGTTATCTGGTCCGACAAAGGCCAGTTCAACGCCTTGCTGTTTTTTTGCTTCTGCGTCCAAGGAGACGTCAAAGTTGATTACAACGATACCTGCGGCCATCGCTTTTTTAAGCGGACGTACCATGGCTCTCGAATCGGCAGGGGCTATAACAATGGCGTCTACACCTTGTGTGATGAAATTTTCAACGGCGTTGATTTGAGATTCAAAATCCGTTTCATTTTGCATGCCAACAGCTCGCAATTCATAATCGCCCCGCTGTTTTTCATGCATTTTTGCACCTTCCAGCATATTCTGGAAAAACTCGTTAGCCAATGATTTCATTACTAAACCAACTACAGGCTTGTCCGCTGCATGGGCAGTGCCAGTTAGAAGGGCGATACCGGTGACGGCAATCGCGGCAAATTTCATTAGTTTCATATCAACCTCCCTCAATTTTCTAGGTTTTGTGCGTTAGATTTTATGTCGTTCTTTGCGACTGGTATAAGTTGAGCATGACAGTTTCGGGCTGTCAATATGAAACGTTTCAAAAATATGAATGCATTCATAAAAATGACATGCTTGGCCGAAGAAAAATTTTCAAGCCCTTAATTTTAAAGGAATTTTCGAGATTAAGTCATTCTACTGTCACGTAAGCAGTATTTTTAGCTACTGCTAATCTGTATTTATGGAAATTACGTGATGAAGAGCATTTTTGGATACTAGAGTCCGAGATCGGATAAGCCTGCGTGATCATCGGGACGGCGGCCTTGCGGCCAATGGAACTTTCGATCCGCTACCATGATTGGTAAATCGTTGATACAGGCGAACCGGTTTTGCATCAGACCTGATGGGGCGAATTCCCAGTTTTCATTCCCATAGGACCGGAACCAGTTGTCGCTGTCGTCGTGCCATTCATAGGCATACCGAACGGCGATACGGTTCTCCGTAAAAGCCCAGAGCCCTTTGATTAGACGGTAATCCAGCTCCTTGATCCATTTTCCGCTGAGGAACGCCTCGGCTTCGGCACGATTTTTGATAAAGGTAGATCGGTTCCGCTAATTGGTATCCAAAGTATAAGCCATAGCGACTTTTGATGCATCACGACTGTTCCAACCATCTTCGGCCAGGCGAACTTTCTGGATGGCGGTATTGCGATCAAACGGCGGGAGTGGGGGGCGTGTTTCCATAAGATTTCCTTTCACTATTTTAAAGATCGAGCTCAATAACATCTGACCCTTTGGCGGGCACAGAGCAACACAGAAGCACTTCATCCTCAGCCAGGCTAGCCGTTGGTTTTGTGCGGTAAGCAACCCTGCCAGTTTTGATCTTGGTGGCACAGGAACCACATTTGCCATCCCGGCAACTAAATGCTGGGGAAAGGCCATGATTTTCTGCTGTCTCTAGTAGGGTGGCGTCTCCGGCATTCCAACGTTGTTCAAAGCCCGAAGCGGCGAAAGTGATGATGCTGAGCTCTGCTTCTTCTTCCGGCTCAAATACCGTCGCCCCGTCATCGGGCCAGCGAGCAAGAGAGGCGGGACCAAAGGATTCGGCAAAAATACGGGCATCTCTTACGCCCAAGCCGCGTACCGTATCATACATGGCTTGCATAAAGGCGGGCGGACCACAGAGATAAAAATCGTAATCATCGAGACCGAGGGCTTGGCGGAAAGCCTCCGCCTGAATGCGTCCACGACCGTTAAAATCAACGCCGGGCTTTTCATCCGCTGCTGGATTGGAAATAAATGAGTAAAAGGTCAGGACCCCTTCAGTCTGCTTCTGCAAGAGATTAAACAGGTCACTGAAGGCGCGTTGCTCTGTCGTTTGAGCTGAATGGAAAATGGTGAGTGGACGCATATGCCGGGTGCGGACCCCTTCACTGACAACATGCAGCGCCATGGACAACATGGGAGTGATGCCAACACCACCGGCCAACAGAACAGCAGGACGTATTTCGGTAGGATCAATAAAGAAATCTCCGCGTGGTGCTTTGGCTTCGATGATATCGCCGGGTTTTAGTCTGTCATGCAGATAGCGGGAGATATAGCCCTCATCTTCACGCTTGACCGAAATCCTGTAGAAATCCTCTCCCGGTGCCGAGGAGACTGTATAGGTGCGGATGACCGGCTCAGTATTTTCCCCGGTGGTCAGGCGCAGCGTTAAAAATTGTCCTGCCTCAAACGGCAATAGGGTGTGGCCATCTGCGGGTTCAAAATAGAAAGACCGGATCACCGAGCTTTCGTTTTTGATGCGGGCGAGGCGATAGGGGCGCCATTCTTCGCGTTTCGTTTCGGCGGCTTTTAAAGCGTCGGCTTGTGCCCAGGTGCCGGTCATTTCCGAATGGGGGGAATAGTCGAAGAATTTTGCACGGAAGGGCAATGCATCTTTTAAACGGATGCCATGATCCAGCGTAAAACGCCAAGCCCGTTCTGATCCTTTGACAGCGGTCACGGTTTCATCTTGGTCCCATAGCAGTTCCACACTACCTGTGAGCATCAGCAAATCACCCGTGTTGAAATCCATGAAAGTCAGGCCTGCTTTTGGATTAAGCAGGAAATTGCCAAAAGTGTTAAAATGATAATTGCCCGGGTAATCGGGTATTGTGAGCGTGTCGCCTTCTACTTTCACAAAGCCCGGCATGCCGCCGCGATGGGAGACATCCACACCTTCAATTTCCGGCTGATCTTTGGGGGCTAGATAGCTAGAGACAAAAAAAGTATCGGCATTCTGGATCAACTGGACGGCCTCGAGATCAAGGCTGGTATATATTTCCGCAAGCGCGTCTTTGGCTGGGATTGCTGGGTCACGAACGAAATCTACGGACCGGTTTTGAATATACTGCGGGCAGTTACCGAAGGATTGATCGACGGTCACTGCAAAATGGGATGGGCCGATTTCGGAAATGCGGCCATTCATCCTATTGCGGCGTCGCGTCATCATTTCTATGCCGAGCAAGCCAAGTGGTGCACCGTCTTTGCTAAGGGCACCACCGAGAGGATCACCTTTTGCCGCTGTCGCCGTGACCCGCAGCGTACTGGCGTCGGGAGAGCTTAGGAACCCTGGATTTCCGGATAAAATTGATACCCATGGCCAGCCGGCGTCATCGACATTGCCGACGACGAGAAAAGGAAGTTGTGCGAAAAAGCCGCGATGTTGATCCGGCATGTGATCGCGTATGGCGCGACGACCGAACTTTTCCATCATGTCGCGTTTGCCCGTAAGGGACTGAAGTTCCTGTTCGCCCGGATGAAATGGCGACGTCGCTGCATCCGGATCAGTCGATTTTTGCATTTTCAGTCTCCTTTAGGGCGTGTGTCGGAGTGTGGCAACCGCAGGACATCGTGGTTGCCACGTCAGTAATCGTATGTTAGGCGACAAGACCGACTTTGGTCTCTGGCATGGGAACAAATCCTTCAAGTGCCTCAATATTACCAAGCAAGCGTCGGACGTTCGGGTAGGGTTCCAGTGAGACATTGCCTTCAGGTGCATGTGCAGTATAGCTGTAAATCGCAATGTCAGCGATTGTCGGGCCGTCTCCCACAAGAAAATTACGACCGTTCATATGGGCTTCCAACTTCCCGAGGAACTTGGCCGCTGTTGTTTGGGTAAAATCTACGTCAAGCGGCGCGCCGAAGACAGTGATCAGGCGAGCCGCTGCGGGACCGAAGGCAAGCTCGCCCGCTGCCAATGTTAAAAACCTCTGGACTTCGGCTTCCAATTTTGGATCGCTCGGAAGATAGTCCGGGGCATATTTACGTGACAGATATACCAATATTGCATTTGAATCCGTGACGATCGTATCGCCGTCTTCGATCACCGGCACCTGCCCGGCGGGATTTAAAGCAAGAAACGGAGCCTGTTTGTGCTCCCCGGCCGCAAGGTCGACAAAAATAACTTCGTGGGCGATACCAGCGAGGTTTGCGAACAGCTCGATGCGATGGGCATGACCGGAGAGGGGGAAGCTATGGATTTTGATAGCGTTTGACATTGATTTTCCTTTTCAAGAGAGAGTCTTTGGTTTTCATTTTGTGATGACCCTTACTTAGCACTTGACCCGTTTGTTGATAATATGCCTTTTTGGAGATATATTATGTACATATTGGAGATAATATATTTGTAGAGAAAGATATTCCCATGGATACGATAGATGGCATGCGCACATTTGTGGCCGTCGCCAGCCAGAAATCCTTTACCGGTGGCGCCGGACAGCTGGGCATTAGTACCAAGCTTGCCAGTAAATATGTGCGCCAACTTGAGGAACATCTGGGCGCCCAACTGTTTAACCGCACCACCCGCAGTGTGAGCCTCACTGATACGGGAACAGCTTATCTAGAACGTTGTCTGCCTTTGCTGGATCAATTCGACGAGCTTGAAGGGCTGGTGCAGGAACGGCAATCAGAACTTGCGGGCCCTATCCGTATCACGGCGCCCACCGGGTTTGGCAGCCGGGAGCTGGTCAATGCATTGCGCCCCTTTCAAATGGCGCATCCCAATGTTTCCGTTGACCTGCATTTGTCTGATCAGCATGTGGCGGTGATTGAGGGCGGATTCGATTTGGCCATTCGCTTCGGTGCGATGAAGGATTCCAGCCTGATGGCGCGGAAGATGATGGATATGCGCATGGTGGTCATCGCGTCTCCGGATTATCTGGCAGAGCATGGTGAGCCTAAACACCCAAGTGCGCTGGAAACCCATAATTGCTTGATACAGCTTACTTCTGCGGATCCTTACAACTGGAAGTTCCGCATCAATGGCAACGTGGCTTCCTTCCCTGTTGATGGGCCGTTTCATGCTAATTCGCCGCGAGCCATTGCCCATATGGCTTCGGGTGGCACGGGGATAGGAATGTGTCCGCATTATTCTGTGAAGCCTTTTCTGGAGGCAGGGACATTGCAAATTTTGTTTGAAAAAGAGGAAGCAACGGAAATTACCTTGAATGCCGTCTATCCGCCGGGGCGCCATCTAACGGCGCGTATTCGGGCCCTGATCAGTCATCTAGCGGAGACCTTTAAGGGTTGAGTGTCTTAAAGCGCGAAGATGTGATTATGATGGGTTTCTTGGCGCACTGATTTCATGCCATAAGGAAGTTGTTTTTAAACAGCCAAATTAGCATTTGGTATAAGAGGTGAAAATGGAACTTTGGATTGGTATTGTTTGCGTTGGTTTGGCGGGAGTTATTGGATTTTCCGCCCATCGCGCCAGTCTGTGTTCGGTCCGCGCAGTGGAGGAGTTGCTGACGACGAGGCGCGGCTTCATGATTGCCAGTTTCATAAAGTCTGTTTTGTGGGTGATGGGGGCAACGCTTCTGATTACCTTGTTTGTGCCCGTGGATGTTATGATGACGGTGGGCAAGGAACTGTCTCTTTTGACCTTGGTAGGGGGATTGCTCTTCGGTGTTGGCGCGACCATAAATGGCGGATGTGCCTTTTCCACTTTGACCCGGCTCGGCGCGGGAAATTTGGGAATGCTGGTTGCGCTGTTCGGGTTTGTTACCGGTGCCGCATTGCTGGAACTGGTGCCCTTAGGCGACTTCACGCCCATGGCCATGGATACACAAACCGGCATGTCGCTTATGGCAAGCTGGCACCTGCCGCTGGCCATCGCCTTATCTGCATGGATGATTTGGGAATTGGCAAAGTTACGGCATAGCTTTAGTCCTTCAGGATGGAAAGGCAAAGTCACGGCCGCTCATTATCGCTTATCCACGGCAGCATTATTGATGGGGCTAAGCAATGCTGTCCTCTATGTGTTTGTGGGCGCCTGGCCTTATACCTATGTGTTGGGTCATTCGGCGCGGGACATAGTGGCAGGATCCGCACTGCCGGCGGCAATTTACTGGCTGCTTTTTGCCGCGCTGGTTATCGGTGTTTTTCTCTCCGCTTGGCAGGGCCGGCGGTTTCGCCTGATTCTGGCTCCCAATCGCCAATGGCTTAACTATTTGTTTGGTGGCGTGCTTATGGGGGCGGGGGCCGGTTTCATCCCTGGCGGCAATGATGTGTTGATGTTTCAAGGGCTGCCTTCACTATCACCCCATGCTCTACCAGCCTTCGTCGCCATGATGATTGGCATTGCACTTACGCTGACATTAATGCGGTTGCTGGGGCAAAATATTCCGACCATTGATTGTGGCAATGACATCTGCTCGATTGATGGCAGAGATTGAGTAGCGAGACGCACATACTGATCAACTAACCGTTTACGCGGATCATAAAAGGTTTATTGTCAAACGATTGCTGCGCGTTCCCACCTTAGCATTTGTTCCGTAAATTCATTCAGGAGAAGCCCGTCCGGGTTTGCCGCATGTCCAAAGAAAAAAAAGAAACAGAAAACACGCAACCGGCACGCCCCTGGCTAGGCCTTCTGGCCGCGTCGACCATTGTCATTATCTGGTCGGGATGGTTGGTAACCAGCCGCGCTGGTGTGCAATCGAGCCTGACAGTCTATGATTTGCTAGCCTTTCGCTTCGGCATCGCCAGTCTTTTTGCACTGCCCTTCGTGCTCTACGCCAAGCCGTGGCGCCATATGACATTTCAGCAGCTTTGGGTGACAACGGCGATCATTGGCTTGCCCTATTCACTGGTAATTTTCAGTGCCTTCCACGATGCACCGGCGGCCCATGGAGCAGTGTTCATGAACGGCATGCTGCCCACATTGATCATGGTTTTGGGCTATTTCATGTTTCGCGAAAAACCGACAAAGCAGCATATAGTAGGTGCAGTCCTGATCATTATCGGTGCGGGATTCGCAGCGTTCGGTATTGCCGGGTTTGATATTGCTACCACCTGGTTTGGCGATTTTCTGTTCGTCGTCGCAGGGTCCTTGTTTGCCTGCTATATGATCCTCAATCGAGTCTGGCATCTGTCGGTGACACAGATCTGGCTCTGTGGATCGATCCTCAATGCAATCATGTTTTTACCCATTTACTTTTTGTTCCTGCCCTCTGGTATCAGTGAGACCCCGATGGATCAACTCTGGTTCCAGATGGGGTATCAGGGGATCGTGCCCAACATTATTGGTCTCGTCCTAATCTCTATCGCCGTGCGCAATATCGGCCCCTCGGTGACCGCCGCATTGATGTCCGGTGTGCCTGCGATTGGGGCATTTCTGGCTTATATTTTTCTTGGGGAAACACCGACATGGCTGGGGGTGGTGAGCCTGATCATCCTGACCCCGGGTATTATTATCTCAAGCCTGCCGAGCCTGCGAAATGCGAGAACGCCGGGCTTGACCAACCCGCGATAATCGGGAGAGGGCCGTATCGGAATTTTATTTTCTGCTCAGAGGCGTTCTGTTTTTGATAGGCGAAGATTTTATGATCGATGTATTGGTTTCGGCTTTTTCGTGAAACGGGTCTAATAAATCGTCGAGCTCCTGGATGGTTTTCAAGGCAAGGCGGGCAATAAAGCAATCATCGCCGGTGACTTTGTCGCAAGACGTAAATCGCTGTTCCTCGACGATCATTTTTTCGACCAAATGCAAATTGCTAGGCCGTGGCTTTATTCGAACGATTGCTTCCAGCTGATAGCCGAGGGCCCGCATGTCGAGATCGATGGTGAATTTTCGAATGAAGCCTCGGTCTTCCATGCGCCGAATTCTATCTTTTACGCTGGGTGCTGACATGCCGACTATCTGGGCAAGCTCACTCATCCTCATCCTGCCATCCGTTTGTAGGCTTTGAAGGATAGTCAGGTCCATCGCGTCGAGGGAATTTTCAATTTCAGAGACCATTTTTACAATTTGCCTTATAATATGAAGGTAACTAGCGAAAAGTACGTTGTTTAGCTATGTAGTATGCGTGAGGAAGTCCCTATGTTCAAGGTTATAGTCGAACCATAGGATGGAGAATGAAGATGAACGTTTTGAAAATAGCGGCCTTTGCCGATGGTCGTGAAGGCGGCAACCCGGCGGGCGTTGTGTTATGCGACGAGCTTCCTACGCCGGAGGTCATGCAGGCGAAGGCAGTCCAAGTCGCCTTTTCAGAAACGGCGTTTGCCGCCCTGGAAGCGGATAAAAAATCATGGCGGGTTCGATATTTTTCGCCGGAATCTGAAGTTCCCTTTTGCGGTCATGCGACCATAGCCCTCGGGGCGGCCTTGGCTGAGAAAAAGGGCCCGGGCAAATACATGCTGCGGCTGAACGAGGCCGAAATCAGTGTTGAGGGTTCGGCGGATGGTGATGAATTTACCGCGGCTTTGCAATCGCCTGCTACGAGGAGTGAGCAATTAGATGCCGATGAGATTGAGGCGTCACTCGCATTGTTCGGATATGAGGCGTCACAACTGGACGAGAGAATCCCGCCGGCGCGTGTCCATGGTGGGGCAGAACATTATGTCCTATCGCTACGGAGCCGGGAGGACCTTCGGGCAATGCAATATGATCTGGATGCAGGACGGCAATTTATGCGAAAACGCGGGCTAATTACGATCATGTTGGTGTATCGTCAAGATGATCAACTCTTTCACGTGCGCAATGCCTTTGCGTCTGGCGGCGTTCTGGAAGATCCGGCAACCGGGGCCGCCGCGGCCGCCTTTTCCGGGTATTTGCGGGATATCGACTGGCCCCACGGCGGAAAGCTCAGCCTCATACAAGGCGAAGATATGGGATCGCGTTCATTGATAACGGCTGAATTCGATTCCGTGCCCGGCAGCTCAATTAGGGTATCCGGGGCAACACGGGACATCAATTAAGAACGATCGGCTTTGCCTAAATCGATGACGCCGTCCTATTCCGCAGCTTCGCGGGAGTAATTCACATAGCCATCGCGGTTCTGAGGGGTTTTCATGCTGAGGATTGAGCCGGCGATTTGGGTGCGCAGGATTTCTGCCGTGCCACCGCCGATGGTGAACATGCGGGCGTCGCGGGTCATGCGCTCCAAGGGTAGATTGCGGGAATAGCCCATGGCGCCGTGGATCTGCAGGGCCTCGTTGGTGACCTTGATGGCGGTCTCGGAGGCCAGCACCTTGGCTTGTGCCGCGGCGCGCATATCGGGAAAACCACCTCCGGCCCCAGCGGCGGCATTATGGATCAGCGCACGGGAGGCTTCCAATCCGATGGACATGTCCGCCAGTTTCCATTGTAGTCCCTGAAATTCAGCGATGGGACGACCAAACTGATGTCGAGATTTTGCGTAATCAAGCGCCACTTCGTAGGACCCTTGGCCGATCCCGAGGGCGACTGTGGCCGCCCCGATACGCTGGCCATTATAAGCCTTCATCAGTCCGGCAAAGCCTCGCTTCAAGCCTTCCGGTGGGATGACGGCCATCTCTTCATCGATTTCCATATTCTCAAAAATCACTTCGGTTTCCGGGATACCGCGTAAGCCCATGGCCGGTTCGCGTTTGCCGATGATCAGGCCCTTAGTCTCATCGCGTACTGCGAGAAATCCGGCAATGCCCTGCGAGACCCCATTTTCCATGACCCGGGCGAAAATCATATGCAGTTTTGACACCCCGCCGCCGGTGATCCAGTGCTTCTTGCCGTTGATTACATAACGGCCATCTTTCTTGGTGGCGGTGGTGGTCATTTCCGTCGCCGCGCTGCCCGCACCGGGCTCCGTGATGCAGATGGCGGGTTTGTCTCCGGCCAAGACATGTTTCGCGGCCAGTTCCTTTTGCACCTTCGATCCATATTTCATGACCGCACCAATGGCGCCCATATTGGCTTCCACCACAATCCGTCCCGTGACACCGCAAACCTTGGCCATTTCCTCGATCACCAGCACCGCGTCATAATAGCTGAGGCCGCGCCCGCCATATTCCGTCGGAATGGTCATGCCCATAAACCCGGCCTCGGTCAATTTCGCCACATTGTCCCACGGATACTGCTCCGTCTTATCTGTAAGGGCCGCGTTGGGGCCAATGTCAGATTGCGCGAGAGAGCGGGCGGCTAGTTGCAGGTCCAGTTGGGCGTCGGATGGCACGGTCATTGTTCGGGACTTTCTTTTTGATTGTGTGATTGGGCGCATTTTACCTCATTCCGCGAGGGATGAAAATCTTTACCTTTGCGGCACCCTTTAGTTAAGGCTTGTAACCATGTCGCAGAAGGAGATATCGTCCTTATGGCGCGAAACAGATATCAAGATCCGCAATGGAAGAAACGGTGCGGGACCTTGATGGCTTATAGGATAACAAGAAGAAAGAGGCTCCGATGCTACTCGATGTTCGAACCTATGTGACGAAACCCGGAAAACTGAACCCCCATTTGGCCCTGTATGAAAAATATGGTAAAGCGCCGCAATCCAGAATACTGGGGGTACCGCTGGCCTTCTTGAAAACGGAAACGGGAAATATCAACGAGTTTGTACATATTTGGATGTTCAAAGACGCGGGTGACCGCGAAGCCAAACGCGCGGCCCTTTGGGCGGATGCGGAATGGCTTGAATATGTAAAGCATAGTGGGGAGCTTGGCGCGTTGGAAAGTCAAGAAAACCGGCTTATGACGCCGGTCGAATTTTACGATTGTCCGCCGTCGAGCTAAGAATTAAAAGCGCAATATCGGCCGCCAATCGGACGCCGGATATTGCGCTAATTTATCTATTCGTCGGCGATTTTATCTTGTGTCTTAGTGTCAAAATCGCTGGCATCATGACGTTCGCGCAGCTGCTCATGCGGCTCGCCGCTGGCTTTGTTGACGATGCGGCCGCGTTTTACCGCGTCGCGTTTTGCAATCTGCTCCATCCAGCGTGTTACATTCTTGTAAGATTTAGTATCAAGAAATTCACCGGCGCTGTAGGCTTTACCGGCGACCAGAAGACCATACCAAGGCCAGATAGCAATATCGGCAATGGTGTACTCATCCCCGCACATATACTGGTTGTCCGCTAGATGACGATCCAGAACATCCAGTTGCCGCTTCACTTCCATGGCAAATCGGTCAATGGCATACTCAATTTTAAATGGCGCATAGGCATAGAAATGGCCGAATCCACCGCCTAGATACGGCGCGCTACCCATTTGCCAGAAGAGCCAAGAGAGGCATTCTGCCCGGTGGGCTGGGTCTTTGGGCATAAGCGCTCCAAATTTTTCGGCGAGATAGAGCAAGATGGCACCAGATTCAAAAACTCTTGTGGGCGGCTCAGTGCTGCGATCGAGAAGCGCGGGAATTTTTGAATTGGGATTGATATCGACAAAGCCACTGCTGAACTGATCCCCCTCACCGATGTTGATGATAAAGGCATTATATTCGGCGCCTTCAAAACCCAATGCCAGAAGTTCTTCCAGCATGATCGTCACCTTCACGCCATTGGGGGTGCCCAGCGAGTGGAGTTGCATGGGGTGTTTTCCGACAGGCAGTTCCTTTTCATGGGTATGACCGGCGATTGGCCGGTTGATTTTGGCGAACTGGCCACCGTTTTCACTTTCCCATTTCCAGATTTTTGGTGGGACATAAGGTGAGGATTCAGTCATTATTGGTAATCTCCTGTGATGCGTCAGCGTTCAATCGCTGTTGTGTTGTACGTACAATATAGGTGAAGGTCGATTGGAATTAAATAGACGTTGCGAGTGCGGTCAGAATGTTTCCACCCAGGGGCGGACTTCCATTTCCCAGGACCAGCTCGAACGGGGCTGATCGAGGAGATGCAGGTAACTGTCGGCAATGGCTTCAGGGTCCAGCAGGGAATCCGGATTATCTGGAGACTCGATGCGCTCCGGCCGTCCGGCACTGCGGATACCGCCATCAATGACGAAATGTCCAATATGAATGCCCTGCGGATGAAGTTCCCGCGCAAGACTTTGCGCCAGCCCCCTCAATCCAAATTTACCAATGGCGAAAGTGGATGAGTTCGGGTACCCCTTAACGCCAGCGGACGCACCAGTGAATAAAATCGCGCCACTAGCATTAGGGATCATGCGTTTCGCGGCTTGCTGGGCCATAAGAAAGGCCCCGTAGCTGGTGATCAGAATGGCGGATTTTACGGCGTCAGGATCAAGTTCTGTTATGCCACCGCGAACTCGGGCCGATGGATTATAAACGGCAATTTCAATGGGCCCGCCCAGGGCGTCGGCGGCGGCGAAGACTTTTTCCATGTCGCCTGCATCTGCGGCATCGCAGGCAACCAGTGTTGCACCTGTTTCCTTTTGCAATACGTCAAGTTTCTCGATATTACGCGCGGCCAAAACTAGTTTGTGTCCGCGATGGTGAAGTTTGCGCGCCAGAGACGCGGATAAACCTTCGCCCGCGCCAATAATGATGGCAGTCCCCATTCTTAAAGTCTCCTGCTGATGGCGCCCCGATGGTTACTATAGGCATACGCAGATTGTTGTCACTCGATCTTTCGATAAGTGTCGAAATTATCGCTAATTTTGTGTCGCAGTTCACATTCTGCGCATATTGTCTCATAAATGCCCTCGTTTGACGGGGACAACCTTGCAATCAAAAGTCAGTAATATTTTAGCTCGGGGGCGCTCCCGTGAAGGTAGTTCGGTGCAGAAGCCGACGACTCCCATCATAATCATTGGTCGCATAATGCAGGCAAGTGCGATTATTCCAAATGACGACATCCCCGATTTTCCACTGATGCCGGCAGGAAAAATCTGGGCGGGTTGCATGTCTGTATATTTCTTGCAGGATGTCGGCGCTGTCCAAAGCACTCATGTCTTCGAAACGGGTCGTATAAATGGGGTTAAGAAAGAGCGATTTACGGCCCGTTTTCAGGTCTGTCACCACGGCGGGATGCTGTATTTCTCGATCTGCCTCGGGATTATTTCGGGCCATACGGATGGAGGCGTTGGCTTGAGCGTCAATGGGTGGAGCGTGTTTTATACCATAGGGGGCGCCTACGTGGATGGCATATCGTCCGGTAACAAATTCTTTTAATTGCTCAGGCAAGCTGGTAAAAGCTGCCGCCTGACTGGCCCAAAGGGTGTCGCCGCCGACGGTCGGTACCTCATGAGCATAAAGAATGGATCCCGCCGGTGGGTTTTTCAAAAAACTGAAATCAGAATGCCATTCCCCGCCAAATACGCCGGTTCCCTGTTCTTCGGTCTCTTTCAGGACGGCTATGATATAGTCATCATCGGGGAGCGGTTCCACATAGGGCAACTTCATCAGAGAGCCAAAAATCGCCGTGACGTTTTTATGCTGCTCGCGGCTCAATTTCTGATCCCGTAGGATAATCACATGATGATCATTCAGGGCATTTTGAAGGGCGGTGCGAAGGTCGGAGGAAATTGGTCGGCTCAAATCAACGCCATCAATCTCGGCACCCATAAACCCGGTCAATTTTGTCAGTCGGATCATTGCGGCGTTTATCCGTTATAGAAGGTTCTGCCGTCTTCGCGGAGCCAGAGCCGGATGAGTCGGCGCTTTCGTTCCGGTTCGGGCCAGTCGACAAATTGTGTTCTTTTATGCGCTAGCATCCGGTTATCGACAATCTGTATCTGTCCTGGCTTGAAGAAAAACTCGCGATATAATTCCGGGTCATCGAGGATTTCGTAGAGCGCGGCAACCGCCTCCTGTCCCTTTGTATCCAATTTCTCAGTGGTCAGTTCATATCCCTGCCGGATAAGCGAGGCGGAGAGGCGGGATTTCAAGCGACCATTTTCCACAGAGAAGGCTGGCCGTTTAATGATTTTCTCATCCTTTGGCCCGTGCTCCCGCTGCCGGTCAAAATAAAAGGGTTCATACAACCGATCTAGTAGCTCGGGATGCGAAGTGCGTAATCGATTATGTGCCGAATTGAGGCTGACGACGCGGCTGATGCCGCCCTCGCGTGCCGGATGCAGACAGAGTAACGTGACGTGATCGGGAGGGCAGATATTGTAGGAATTGTCGGTATGAAAGTTCTGTTCTGCGTTGGTCACATCGGCGCGAACGCCATTGCCGGGTTTCTTGCCCGTGGAATCTGCCACGCCATAGACCATTTTTCCGTCCCATTTCTGGGCGACCGGCCGTCCGATCATGCCTATGAGAATCCAGTAGACAGAAATTGCGATATCGGGCGGTATATGATCTAGCGGAAGTCTATCGATAAGAGCAAAACCACAGCCTTTATCCAGTTCCTTTTGAACATCCAGCATGGCTGCCCGGCAGAGCGGTAAATCCAATTCCTTAGGATTCAAACTGGTAACCGGAAGAGGGTTTTCTTCCAGAAAATTACTGATTTGCAGAATTTCATCAAGGCAGGGTTGCGATAGATTAAAAAAACCGCCATCCGGACCCAGACTGCTTGTCGTCCAGGCCGTGGGCCCATTAATACCAATATCTATCTTGTCAGGCGTATTCATTCGTCAAACCTATTCGCTTCCGAGTTCCTGGTCAAATTGGGTGCCCTACATGTCTGGCATCACGGCCTTCGCCAAACAACGGGCCACAAATCACTGTCGAGCGGTCCGCCGGCCTCTATCTCCGGATCCCACATCATTTCCTGTTTTTCCGGATCCGGTGTATAGATGGCATCGTCTCCAGTCCACCGGGTTACATAGGCCCGCCGTCGCAAGTCAGAGCGGGCATTGCCGGGCGCGCCATGCACCAGCTTGCCATGATGGATGGTGCAGTCGCCGGGTTCGAACTCAAATTGGGCAATATCCAACTCATCTCGTTGTGCCTCGATATCCGGTACTGGTGGCAGTGGCAATTTGTATTTGTCATCCCCCGCGAACGCCGGCGGTTTGTAGCCCTGACCCCACAGATGTGAACCCTTCACATATTCCACAGCGCCTGTTTCCGCGTCTACGGGATCCAACGCCAACCAGAGGGTGCAAACCTGCTCTCCGTCCACAGGCCAGTAGGGTAGATCCTGATGCCAGGGCGTGCGATCTGCAGTGCCAGGTTCCTTGATCAGGAGCTGGTCGAAGAACACGTTGATCTTGTCGGCCTTCATCATTTGACCGGCAATTTCGGCAGCGGGAGAGGACATGACAAATTCCTTGAAGCCTTCATTGAAAGTCCACAGAAAAGTATCAAAAAAGAAACGGCCGCTACTATCCCCCTGGGTCAATTCCTGATGCAGACGGCCGGGTGAGGCCAGGTCAATCTCTGCCTCTTCGCGGAGTTTCTCCACCCAGCTGATATTGAAAAAACCTTTCAGGAAGACAACGCCGTCTTTATGAAATGTCGCGATTTCTTCTGAGGTGATTTCGCGAAAGGGGCGTTCCATCATGGTCAAATCCTTTATCTTCGGCGTTGTTTTAAATTTGTTTCTGTATGTTAGAGGAACTATAGTATCATAGGAAATGATTAAATATGATGATTTTGATCGGATTTATTGATGAATCTGCAGCAGCTGGAAACGTTTCGTTGGGTTGCCGCATTGGGCTCTTTTACCAAGGCAGCGGTTAAATTAAACACCACACAATCCACCATTTCTATGCGTATATCCGAGCTGGAAAATGAATTGGGTGTTCAATTCTTGGATCGGACTAAACGACAGATAAAGCTAACCAGAAGCGGTATGGATTTACTGGAATATGCTACAAATATTCATGAGCAGGTGACGGCACTCAAGGCAAAAATTGCTAATCCTGAAACCATGACCGGATCTATTAAAATCGGTGTTGCCGAACTTATCGCCTTGACTTGGTTGCCGGATCTGGTCGCGAATCTCAGCCATCTTTTCCCCAACATTGATATCGAGCTCGAAGTCGGGTTGGCGGGCGATATCCGTGAGAAAACACTCAGCGGCGATACGGACCTTGGCATCATCCCCGGCAATGGAAAATTCGGAGAGGGGATTGAAGCCATTTCCTTGGGCGCCATCAGGTTTGCCTTTATGGCGTCGCCCAAACTAGGGGTGCCGGATCGTCAGTTGGTGCCGAAAGATCTGGAAGACTGGCCGCTAATTTCGTTGGGCCCGAATTCCATTTTGTCAGATCTTCAGGAAAGCTGGTTCAAGGATCATGATGCCCGACCAAAAAAGCAGGATCGAACAAATTCCATGGAGATCAGTGCGGGGCTTGTGCGGTCGGGTCTTGGGGTGTCGTTGCTGCCCTTGAATTACTATGATGGAGATGTAAAAGCGGCAACCATGCAGGTCCTGAAAACCGAGCCTGAACTGCCCGCCATTTCATTCTACAGCATTTACGCCACTGCCAATAATTCACCTCTGATCCAGAAGATCATCGAGATTGCTCGTCAGGTCAGTGATATACCTGACTAGATTGAGAAAACAACGAAACCCCACGCATTTGGCACATTGAAACCGCGTGGGGTTACCTTGTTTTTGATTGTCAGGTGGATTAGACCCGTTCGATAATGATCGCTGGGGCCATTCCGCCGGCCGCACACATAGTAACCAATCCGCGTTTCTTGTCTTGTCGTTCCAACTCGTCCAGCAAGGTGCTGATTAGAATAGAGCCAGTCGCGCCGATAGGATGTCCCAAAGCCATCGCACCGCCATTGACATTGACTTTATCGCGATCCAATTTCAAGTCGCGGATGAATTTCTCGGCAACAACGGCGAAGGCTTCATTGATTTCCCACAGATCAATATCGTCCGTGGTCATACCTGCCTTGGCGAGAACCTTTTGTGCGGCAGGAACAGGAGCATTGAGCATCAATGTGGGGCAGTCACCCATATTGGCCGTGGCGACAATCCGTGCACGGGGTTTAAGATTGTTCTTCTCGGCATACTCCCGTGAGGCAAGAAGCAATGCAGCGGCCCCGTCAACGACACCAGACGAATTACCGGCATGATGCACGTGATCGAATTCCTTGATCTGCGGATACTGCCGCTGGATCAGCGTACCGAAAGTCTCCCCGGTATCATCAACCGGGATATCGCGCCACATGCTGAAGACGGTTTTTAAACCGGCGAGAGACTCCATTGTCGTACCGGGGCGCGGAAACTCCTCACGATCGAGGGCCACAGATCCGTCTTCGTTCTTTACCGCAATGACCGATTTATCAAACCGGCCTTCGCGAATGGCGCGGTCAGCGCGTACTTGGCTTTCAACGGCAAGTTCATCGACGGCTTTGCGATCGATCCCTTCAAGAGTGGCAATAGCGTCGGCACAAACTCCTTGCTGTGATTGTGGATGCATTTCACGAAGTTTCAGGTTGCCCTGATCGAGCATGGGCAGCACATCGGGGTTTCCGACAGATCCCGAATAGCTCATCATTTCCGTCCCGCCAGCAATGACTAGATCTTCCATACCGGCCATGATTTGTGCAGCGGCCAGATTGACCGTTGTAATGCCCGATCCGCAGAACCGGTCCAATGTAACACCAGAAGATTTTTGGTCATATCCTGCTGTCAGAGCAGCCATGCGGCCGAGGTCATTGGATTGCTTTCCCGTTTGCGACGAAGTAGCCCAGATAATATCGTCGACCTCTGCCGTGTTGAAATCGTTGCGTTCCGCAAGGGCTTTTAGCACAGTCGCACCGAGATATTGTGGGTGGAGGTGGGAAAGGCTGCCCTTACCAACCTTGCCAATGCCGCGGGGTGTGCGACAGGTATCAATAATATATGCGTCGGTCATTTTTTAAGTTCCCATTTTTAGTGGTGTTATTCTGATTGCTATCGCGGTGCCATTCGAATTGCGCCATCAAGGCGGACATCTTCTCCATTAAAATAGGCGTTTTCACACATTTGAATAGCCAATGAGGCATATTCTTCTGGTTTGCCTAACCGAGAGGGATTTGGAACCTGTGCGGCGAGGGCCGCCTTGACATGATCTGGTGCGCCTTGCAGCAGCGGCGTGTCGAAGAGGCCCGGCAATATGGTATTTACTCGGATAAATTCTTGGGCCAGATCACGGGCGATGGGCAGGGTCATACCGATGACGCCGCCTTTTGACGCGGAATAAGACGCCTGTCCGACTTGACCGTCTTCGGCCGCAACGGAAGCCGTATTGATAATGACGCCGCGTTCCCCGTTTTCTGGTTCAAGGGTCATCATGCCGGCGGCGGATTTTGCAATGCATCTGAATGTACCGATCAAGTTGATCTGAATGATCATTTCGAACCGGTCCAACGGAAAATGCTTTATCTCACCGGTTTCCCGATCTCGGCTGGCAGTTTTGACGGCATTGCCCGTTCCGGCACAATTGACGAGGATACTTTCCTGACCAAGAGCGGCCCGGATTGAAGCGAAGCCCGCATCAACCTGCTCCTCGGAGGTAACATCGACTTTCGCAAAGGCGCCGCCAATTTCCGAGGCTACGGTGTTGCCGAGTTCTTCATTAAGATCAAATAAGCCGACTTTGGCGCCTGCTGCGGCAAGTTTTCGAGCTGTTGCGGCCCCTAAACCAGAAGCGCCACCTGTGATAATAGCGGTTTTTCCATTGAGATTCATTTTCGTCTTATCTCCATTCTTGTTTGTTTATTTGTTCGGGAGAAAATGTATCTGTCTTTTATATCGGGCTTGTTCCTCTCAATCTAGCCTTTCTTTGCGCGTCGAGACAATAGCCGGTGATAAGCTTCAGGCTCTGAGCTTTTCTCCCGAGGGATCAAATGGGGGCTCGGCCAGAATGATGGCTTGATGTGGCTGTCCGAGAATATAGACCTCAAGTTTTGTGCCCGGCTGTGCCTGATTAGTTTTGATAAAGCCCAAGGCAAGAGATTTTTCAACGGAATACCCATAAGCGCCAGAGGAGACCCGGCCAACCGGCGTTCCATCGATAAGGAAGATAGGCTCACCACCGGTGGCGTCAGCCTCTGCCACCTCAATCTCCATGATACAGAGCAGCTCGCGCGGCGCATTGTCCTGAAGTGCTATATAGGCATCCTTGTTCAGGAAGTCCTTGCCGGTCTTGATGAGTCGATCGAGGCCTACTTCTTGTGGCCAATATTCTGGGGAGTATTCGCGGCTCCAGCTGCCATATCCCTTTTCGATCCGCAGCGACATCAGGGCGCGGCTGCCAACCGGTCCGGCATTAAACTCTTTGCCTGCCTCTAAAAGCGCTTCATACAGCGCCTCTTGGTCGTCAGCTTTGCAATGCAGTTCCCACCCCAGGTCACCGGTAAAGGAAACACGGATAGCTATGAGCTTGATCCCTGCCAGTTCGATATGCTGGGAGCGCATGAACGGAAAGGCCGCGGTCGACAGATCAGCGTTAGTCAGGCGCTGTAAAATATCTCTGGACAGGGGTCCAGCCACGTTAAAGCCGCACATAGCTTCAGTCCGGCTTTGGAAAACCGTATCGTCCGGCAGGGGAACCGCGTCGAAAAACCGTTTATGGTATCGTTCCGCCATGCCGGATCCAACGATGAGAAATTCGTCTTCTGCCAACCGCGTCACAGTGAAATCACCGGCGATACCGCCGCGCACGCCAATGAGCGGGGTTAGGCAGGAACGGCCGACGGCTTTAGGTATTTTGTTGGCAAAAAGGTTGTTGAGCCAGTCTTCTGCGCCAACGCCCTTCACGGAATATTTGGCGAAATTGGAAATATCAATGATACCGGCCCTGTCACGTAGCATCCGGCATTCACGCCCCACGGGCTCAAACCAGTTTTGCCGGGTAAAACCGTTGGTGTCTTTTTCGCCGGGTGCCTCCGCAAACCACAGCGGATGCTCCCATCCGTAATTGAGGCCAAAAACAGCACCTAAACTTTTTTGGGTTTCGTAGACGGGGCGGGCACGCGCCGGCCGGCCGGCCGATCGTTCTTCATTTGGGAAATGGATGGCGAACCGATTGGCATATTGATCTTCGACTCGGGCTTTCGTGAATTTTTTATCTGCCCAGCTTCCGAACCGCGCCATGTCCCAGGCGAACATATCAAGATGGGATTCCCCGGTAACAATCCATTCTGCCGTCAACATTCCGAGACCGCCGGATTGGGAAAATCCAGGGATGATGCCGTTGCAGCAGAAATAACCAGATTTTTCCGGCACAGGCCCGAACAAGGCATTTGAATCCGGTGACCAAATCATCGGCCCATTGATAACCCGCCGAACACCCGCATCCGCAGCGACCGGTACCCGGTCCATGGCACGCATCACATTGTCCATGATCCGCTCAAGGTCATCGGGAAACAGCTCATGACCAAAATCACTGGGGGTTCCGTCTTCTGCCCAGAACCGCACATCCTTTTCATAGGCGCCGATAAGAAGGCCATTTCCCTCTTGGCGAAGATAGTATTCACCATCCCTATCAGCAACAGAGGGCAACCGTCGATCCATCTTTTCGATGTCGACAATCGCTTCCGTCACAAAGTACTGATGTTCCGTCGGAAGAAGAGGCAGTTCGACACCCGCCATCGCTGCGACTTCACGGCCCCATAAACCGGCCGCGTTGACGATCCACTTGGTGCGAATATCACCTTTGTCCGTGCGAACGATCCAGCTGCCATCGGGCTGACTTTCTGTCGCAGTGACGGGCGTAAATCGGTGAATTTCAGCCCCGTTTTGGCGAGCACCCGCGGCATAAGCCTGCGTCACACCGGAAGGGTCTACATTACCGCCATCCGGTTCAAACATGATACAGCACACGCCGTCATAATTGACAAGCGGGTGTAAAACCTCGGCTTCAGCGCGCGTGACTTCATGGAAATTCATATCATAGTATTTTGCTTTGGCCGCTTGCAGCCGCAATTGATGTTCACGTGCCTCTGTTTGCGCTAGATAGAGCGATCCCGGCTGGAAGACACCACACCCTTGTCCCGTTTCTTCTTCCAACTGTTTGTATAGATTCATAGTGTAATGCTGGATGCGGCTGATGTTGGTTGAATCATGCAAACCGTGAATATTGGCAGCGGCGTGCCAAGTAGACCCGGAGGTTAGTTCATCACGTTCCAGCAGGACAACATCCGACCAACCGAGTTTAGTCAAATGATAGAGGATGGAACAGCCGATTACTCCGCCACCTATGACAACGACCTGCGCGTGGGATCTCATATTTGGGCCTCAGCACTCATAATGAAGGAAATATGGGGATGTCCTCAATTGGACAAGATGTTTTTATAAACTGATCAGGTTAGGGTCAGCATGAATATGCTGACCCTTGTCGTAGTTTCTTAAATGCGAAAGCGCATCGACATTATTCTGCCGGTTGTTCCGCCAACGCGGCATGCTTGTCTCGCATCCCATCTCTGTAAAGCGCTTTTATCAGCGAGATACACATAAGGCCCATGACAATGGTAAAGGGCAGGGCACCAATAATCATGGCACTCTTCAATGCTTCCATTGGATCCGCTCCCCCGTTGGTTTTACCCGCAATCAGTAATGTGCCGATAACCAAAGTCAAGATAACGCCCCAGACAATCCGGTGCTTTATACCGGTTTCTTGAGCGCCGCCGGACATAATCGTATTCATCACGAGAATACCTGAGTCAGCAGATGTCACCAGGAATGTCATGATAAGCACAACACACATGATGGTAATCCCTGTAAGGAAACCACCATCGATCATGGCACCGAGCGTCACAAACAGCTTGGCTGTATTGGATGCTCCAATAATGGCACCGCCTGCGCCGCCAGTAAGCTCCAGATCAATAGCCGTACCACCAAGGATCGTCATCCAGGCAAAACAAACCATGGCTGGCGCGAAGACACACCCGACGATAAATTCGCGAACACTCCGGCCCTTAGAAATGCGTGCTAGGAACAAGCCAACAAATGGTGAGAACGCGATCCACCACGCCCAATAGAAGGTTGTCCAACCAGCTTGCCAACCGAACTGACGTCCGTCATTGCCGGCTGCATAAACAGCCGCCAGAGTTTCTTCTGGAAGCGCCGCCGCTGCGCCTTCAAGACCTGATTTAAATCCGTCAAAAGATCCCCAGGCATTGGTTGCACCCGCCATCAAATCTCCTGCCAGAGGCTTTGCAGCTTCGGGCAATGCGCTGGCAAAGGCGTCAGCAGATTGAGGCCCGTAAGCACCGAAACTCAATGAGACAAAGTTCAGGATGTAATCAACGAAAGCCGTTCCATATGTAGTCATCGCAAACACGAATGAACCGAATATAACGAACGTCATGAGGAGAATTATCGACAGAACAAGGTTCAAATTCGACAGATACTTCACGCCACGTCCAACACCAGAGACAGCCGAAATAATAGAGAGCCCCATGATAACGAGCAATCCAGCAATGAGCCCGACGGTGCCGGGGGCTGGTGCGTCGCCTGACATATCCATCATCCAGTCCATGCCGGTAATTGCATACATACCGTCAATAAATTGACTGACACCAAAGCCGATCGTCACGGAAACGCCGAGAATGGTGGCAACAACGCCGAGAACATCCACAATATGGCCAAGAACACCGTTCATGAGCTTCCCGAAGAGGGGAGTTAGAGCGGATCGGATGGTCAACGGCATGTTACGAGTATAGGCGTAATAAGCGAGGGAAAGTCCCGTCACCACGTAGATCGCCCAGGCATGAAAACCATAGTGCAGGAATGTATATCGGTAGCCGCTGGTTAGGGACGCTTCCGTGTTCGGCGCAACCGCACCTGCTACTGTGACCGGGTTTGATCCCCAAAGGCCAAGAGGTTCTGCTGTGGCAAAAACCATCAGGCCAACTCCAAGTCCGGCGCCAAACATCATGGAAAACCATGAAAAGTTCGAAAATTCCGGTTTCTCACCAGCCGGGCCCATAATGCGCTTTCCAGTTTGCGGAATGACCGCAACGACCAGTAGGAAGAAGGCGAAAAACCCGACAATGACGATATAGAAGACGTTGAAGTCTTCGAGTAATTTCCAATTGAGGCTGCCAAGGACACCGTTCGCATTTGCTGGCCACATAAGCGCCCAGATTACAAGAGCGGCCATGATCCCCTTACTAAGCACCGCGATCTCGACGCTATGGCCTTCATAAAAACCAGATCCGGATTTATTGATATCCAGATCCGTAAACGGCGGTTTTATCGACATAATACTTCTCCCCTGTTTCTAAGTAAATCTTACTGTTATCTCAATAGCTTGCAGAGAGATTCTATGTCTCTTTTACGCACCATCCATTTGTATTTTACCATACTATTTTAGTTTTTTTGCATGTTTTCACTGGTTCAAATCCGACACATTGTTCCTTCATAAAACCTGTTTCATTACCTGAATTTTCGCGGTCAAGTGATATATATTCCAAAGAATTACAATAATAATAGAATTTCCAATGTCTTTTTTCTAAGCTTGTGGGAAGCTATTTTTATCTATTCCATTCGGTTTTGTTTTACTTGAGACGCTACCCAGTGATGAAAATTATGGGTCGGACCATCCATGGCCGGAGAGAATTTCCCGCCATCAAACAAGTCGCCTTTGCGGCCTTTCTGCATGCCCTCTACGACGAACAAATCTTCTTCGAATATACCTTTCCATTGCTCCGCATTTTTCGCTATCAATTTGGTATAGGCTGGATCATTTTGACAATCTTCGGGGTAGTAGATTTCTACATGCTCTACGGTTCGATCGATGCCAACGGGTTCTAGCAATATCGAATAATAATGGTCTCGATGTATCCCCATGAGGATATTTGGGTAGACGGCTATATACTCTGCACCCTCATTCCACTGGTTGCTCAGATTTTCGAAATCAGGAAATACCTGACCATCATCATCTTTAAGCTGCCTATAAACATAGGTGCCCTGCCCGGAATATGCGCCCTGCACTTCTATATGATAGTGATCCTCAAGTCTTGAATAGCTGTTGAGGCCCGGGTGAATCCACGGAAGGTGGTAGGATTCACAATAATTCTCGACGGCCAGTTTCCAATTCGTTTCTACTTCCAGCTTGAAAGAAGAGGTCTTGCCACCATGAAACATGGGTTGGTCAAATTCTTTCCAGCGGTCTAGAAGATTTTTGTGAACTTCTTCAAATTCAGGTGCGTCACCTGAGATATTTACGAAGACAACATCTTTCCAAACATGGGATCGGATGCGAATAAGGCCAAGTTCATCACAATTAATATCTTCATGTGTATTATTCCCGGGGCCACCGACATGGGGTGTAGAGCGCAAACTGCCATTTAGATCGTAGCACCAGCTATGATACGGGCAGCGGATGGTGCCGCGGATATTTTTTGGCTCATTTACGAGGATCATACCACGGTGTCGACAGGTGTTTTGAAACACCCCGACTGTTCGATCTCGGTCTCGGACCATAAGAAGCGGCATGCCCAGAAAGTCAATTGGCTTGGCGTCTCCGGGGTTCGGAACATCAACGCCAAAACCAATTCCTGGCCAATTTTTGAACAGAACAGATTGTTTTTCTTCTGCAAACATCTCTGGTGAAATGTAATGCTCGTTTGGAAGCCCCTTCGCTTTGTTTACCGGGACCAACACTTGATTGATAGAGGAATGCTGTGTCATTTAAAAGGCTCCCATCAACTATGATTTCCGGGAAACTTTGCGCCAAATAATGCTGATGTTCAACATCAGTTAAATTCCATGTTGGATCAAAAAAACTAAACTTGCTTTTGTTCAAATATGCTCAAGCAACCAATCCCGGAGGAGCTTCGTATTGTCGCTGAGCATGTCTTCACTGTCCGTAATAATATAAAAGGAATGTGGTGCGGTTAACACATGCGGGCCAAATGGAATGAGCTCCTTCTTTTCGAGAAGTGGCCGTATTAATCTTTGCCAGCCAAGGACAATTCCGGCCCCATCCTGCGCGGATTGTAGCGCGATGGTATAATTATTTACATGTATACCGGCTGCAATCTCACCTGAATAGCCGAGTTCTCGAAACCAGCTTGTCCAAGTTGTCCAGCTCTCATCCTCCGCTTCTGTGTGAATAAGTGGCATTTGAGCGAGGGCTTCTAAATCTGCTCCGGCAAACTTTCTTGCCAAAGTCGGACTGCAAATTGGGACCAGATGATCGCTGAAAAGCTTTTGATGGGTTTTGTTGGTATCCCTACTCTTGCCGTATTTTACTCTCAAATCCACGCGTTCGCCTCGTTTCGGCGCATGATCGGAAAGCAACTGGTTAATTGGAATATTGCCATGTTCTTTCCAAAATCGCGACAATCGTGGCGTTAGCCAAAGCGAAGAGACAGCTGTTGTTGCCGCAATGGTGACGGAATGATCGAAATTCGTTCGGCGCAAATGAGACAATGTGCTCGAAACATCCGAAAAGCTTCTTTGAAGGGAAACAAAAAGCCTCTGACCGTCTTTCGTCAGGCCGATACCTCTATGCTTACGCTCAAACAAGGCAATTCCGAGCTCGCCTTCAAGTGCTTTAATCTGGTGGCTTACAGCGCCAGGCGTGACATTAAGTTCTTGAGCCGCATCCTTGATACTCAGGTTTCTTGCGGCGCACTCGAAAGAAGCCAGTGTATTGAGTGGGGGAAGATTATAGTACCGCCTGGCCATTGGCTGCTCACAGTTAGGTTGCTTTCGGCAAGTGTGATTATTTTTGTGGTTGAAAGCGAGTCAATTTTCAGGGAGCCTGTTACTAGTACAAAAGAGATGTCTCTAAGTGAGAGCATAAAAAGCAAAAACAAATCGAAGGAAATAAAAAAATGACCCGGGAAGCAGCCATCGGCAGCGTAGAAGAATATTTTGATCAAGGCGATTTCTATGAAGACCTGGCGCGTCGCATCGCTATTCCCTCAACAAGCCAGGATCCAGAGAAGAGACCAGCTCTCTACGCCTATTTGATTGAGGAAATTGGTCCCTGCCTTGAAAAAATGGGCTATGGCATTTCCATTCATGAGAATCCCGACCCTATCGGCGGACCTTTGCTTATCGCCGAGCGCCACGAAGGAGATGATTTAACAACAGTCCTGACATATGGTCACGGCGATGTTGTGCGCGGGCATGAAGGAAAATGGCGTGACGAGCGTTCACCGTGGAAAATGGAAAAACAGGGGGATCGGTGGTACGGGCGTGGAACCGCAGACAACAAAGGCCAGCATTCAATTAATATTGCGGCTTTGGCCCATGTTTTAAAAACAAGGGGATCTCTTGGCTTTAATTCCCGCATCCTCATTGAAACTTCAGAAGAAACCGGCTCGGCCGGATTGCGGGAGTTTTGTCAGGCGCAGAAAGCGGCGTTGGCAGCAGATGTGCTAATCGGATCTGACGGGCCTAGATTAAGACCCGATGCACCCACTCTATTTATGGGGACGCGCGGCGCCATAAATTTTGAACTAACTATTAATCTCCGAGAAGGTGGGCATCATTCCGGAAACTGGGGAGGATTGTTGTCTAGCGCCAGCATCCGTCTTGCGAACGCAATTTCGAGTATTGTCGATAAAAAAGGAAAAATTCTTTTAGCGGGACTAAAACCTGCAGAGATTCCTGAGTCTGTTCGCCAGGCGCTCCAGGGTTGTTCCATTGAGGGCGGGGAAGGGGCACCGGAGGTTGATCCGGATTGGGGCGAGCCTGGTTTAACGCCAGCAGAACAAGTCTTCGCTTGGAATAGTTTTGAAGTTCTAGCGATGAAAGCGGGCGATCCGGAAAAAGTTGTGAATGCGGTGCCGCCGCGCGCTACTGCCTGGTGCCAAATTCGGTTTACCGTCGATAGAGACCCGGATACTTTTTTATCCATCATTCGCGATCATCTGAATCAGCATGGTTTTGACGATGTCGCTGTCGGTCAGCAGGAAGACGGGTTTATGATGCAAGCCACCCGTTTGTTGCCAGATCATCCTTGGGTGCAATGGGCCTCAGCATCCATTGAAAAGACCATGAAAGTGCCACCAGTAATTCTACCAAATCTCGGAGGGTCACTGCCAAATGATGTTTTCTCTGACGTCATCGGTATGCCAACTATTTGGGTGCCACATTCTTATGCGGCATGCTCGCAACATGCGCCCAATGAACATGTACTGGCACCAATAATGCGCGAAGGGTTGCAAATGATGACGGGTCTATTCTGGGATATGGGAGACGGAAAAACACCGGTTAAATAAAATATTTTGGAAAATGCCAGTTAATGGGCTGAGGGTGAATTACCAGTCAATTCAAATCGGATTTCTTTGATTAAGAACTTAATTCTAATTATAAATATATAGTTAAAAGAAATTTATAATGTAAATTATTAAGTATTAAATCGTATTTTGAGGTTGAATATTACTGTAATTTTGGCTAATGAGGCTTCAAAATTAACTTACAACAAATCAGATTTTTCTCAGTTTTGAGGTACGCACCTCAAAAAATGATGGACTTGACAGATGTACCTCAATTAGACTGCCTTCAATAAAAAAATATGGTTCACCATACGGATGTCGATTGAAGTGCCTTCTTGGAGAAAGCCGTGATTATGAGTAGAAAGTCAAATCCATGGCGTTTCTGCCCGATGTTGATTGGGGAGGCGTAAACGACGGAAATGGGAAAGCATGGACGCAATATAGGCTTGAAACCGACCGTAAATGACGTTGCTCGGGTGGCTGGTGTTAGTCTTGCCACGGTGGACAGGGTCCTAAATGGCCGTCCAGGCGTCCGAAACGTTACAATTGAACGCGTTTATGACGCTATTCAGGAACTCGGTTATGTCCGGGACACGGCAGCCGCAAATTTAGCGCGAGGGCGGGTCTACAATTTTCAATTTCTATTACCGCAAAGTAATAATGAATTTGTGACATCGTTAGAACACCAAATTATGGGCATCTCCAAGGTATTGGCTTTGGAGCGGACCAAGATAAGTTACGAGAAAATCCCGGCGTTTAATCCGCAAGCATTGGCCAGTATTCTGTCCCGAATGGATCCCGAGAATGTAGACGGAGTTGCGATCTTTGGGCCGGAAACGGCGGCGGTCAAGGAAGCCATAGATCAAATCAAGAAACGTGGCATGTCTGTTATCGCCCTTGTGTCGGATTTGCCGAGCTCTGAACGTGATTATTTTGTCGGAATTGACAATCTTGCGGCCGGACGGACGGCAGCGCAACTGATGGGGCATTTTCTACCGAATGGCCAGGGTAAGGTCTTGGTAATAACGGGGTCAATGCTCGCGCGAGATCATTTGGAGCGCAGGCAAGGCTTTGATCAGGTCATCAATGAAAGTTTTGGCGGGGTCGACGTGCTGTCCTCTCTGGAGGGTCGGGACGACCCGGATCTGCTGGAAAAATTGTTGCCCGGTGTTTTCGCCAAGCATCCCGATATCACCGGTATTTATTCTTCGGCTGCGGGAAATGCCGGGCTCATCAACTTTCTGCGAAAAACGAGCCTCGACGATAAGGTCATGGTTGTTGCTCATGAACTCACAGCCTTGTCACGTGAAGCACTTGAACATGGGTCATTCAATGCCATTATTTCACAAGATACAGGTCATTTGGTCAGAAGCACGATCCGCGTGCTACGTGCGAATGTCGACAATTTGCCAATTAACCTTTCGCAAGAACGTATCAGAATTGACGTTTATCTTCGTGAAAACATGCCGCCTTTAGACGAAAAGATTTAACAGGGAGAAAATAATGAAAACGATAAAAGGTCCATCACTGTTTCTAGCCCAATTTGCTGGCGACGAGGCACCATTCGATTCATGGGACAATATAACCAAATGGGCCGCAGAATGCGGGTATAGCGGCGTGCAGGTTCCCAGTTGGGACGCACGATTATTTGATCTGTCGACGGCATCCACCTCGAAAGATTATTGCGATGAGTTTGCTGGCCAAGCCGCGGCAAACGGTATCCAGGTAACCGAACTCTCGACGCATCTGCAAGGACAGCTGGTCGCTGTACACCCAGCTTATGATGCAGCATTTGATGGGTTTGCCGCACCAGAAGTTCATGGAAACCCAAAGGCGCGTCAAGAATGGGCAGTCAATCAGGTGAAAATGGCGTTATCCGCATCAAAGAATTTAGGAATGACAGATCATGTGACGTTTTCCGGCGCTCTGGCGTGGCCCTATATTTATCCATGGCCGCAACGGCCGGCAGGGCTTATCGATACTGCCTTTGACGAATTGGCCAAGCGCTGGCGGCCATTGTTGGATCACGCAGAAGATTGCGGCGTTAACGTATGTTATGAAATTCATCCCGGCGAAGATTTACACGACGGCATCACTTTTGAAATGTTTCTGGAAAGGGTCAATAACCACATTCGCTGTAACATGCTGTATGATCCGTCACACTATGTTCTGCAATGCCTCGATTATCTCGATCATATCGATATTTATAAAGACCGTATCAAGATGTTTCACGTCAAGGATGCGGAGTTTAACCCGACAGGCAGACAAGGAGTTTACAGCGGATATCAGCCTTGGGTCGATCGAGCTGGACGGTTCCGTAGTTTAGGAGACGGGCAAGTCGATTTCGTGTCTATTTTTTCCAAGATGGCGGCGAATGATTTTGATGGTTGGGCAGTTGTCGAGTGGGAATGCTGTCTCAAGCATCCTGAAGATGGCGCACGTGAAGGAGCTCAATTTGTCAAAGATCACATTATTCGAGTGACCGAACGGGCATTTGATGACTTCGCAGATGGCGGCACAGATGAAGAGGCCAATAAAAAAATGCTGGGGATTTCGTAATGACGGCGGCTGGACGTATTCGCCTGGGAATGGTTGGCGGCGGTAATGACGCATTTATTGGCGGGGTGCATCGGATCGCATCCCGGATTGATGGAAAGTTCGATTTGGTAGCGGGTGCCCTATCATCGACACCGGAGAAGGCGCGGGCATCGGGTGAAGCGCTTGGGTTGGCGCCGGATCGAATTTATGGTGATTTCAAACAAATGGCAATCCGCGAAGCACGCCTCAAAAACGGTGTTGAGGCAGTGTCGATAGTTGCGCCGAACCATGTGCATTTTGCTGCCGCTCGTGAATTTCTAAAGCGCGGTATTCACGTTATTTGTGATAAACCTCTGACATCCACTTTAAGGGATGCAAAGAAGTTAGTGAAAGTTGCAGACGCTTCAGATGCTTTGTTTATCCTTACTCATAATTATACCGGTTACCCGATGGTGCGACAGGCTCAAGAAATGATCCATGCAGGAGAGATTGGAGCCATCCGTGTTGTTCAGGTTGAATATCCTCAAGACTGGCTAACCGTTGCCGAAGACAATAAACAAGCGCAATGGCGGACCGATCCGGAGAGAGCCGGGGCTGGTGGTTCTACAGGGGATATAGGAACACACGCGTTCAATCTCGTTAGTTTTGTTACTGGCCTGGAACTGGATAGCTTGGCAGCAGATCTACAGGCTTTCGTTCCCGGGCGAGCCGTGGATGACAATGCTCATGTAATGCTGCGTTTCAAAGGCGGTGCACGCGGCATGTTATGGAGCAGCCAGGTTGCGCCCGGAAATGAAAACTCCTTGCGTATCCGTGTGTATGGCGAAAAAGGCGGATTGGAATGGGCACAAGAGGACCCCAATTATCTGTGGCATACGCCCTTTGGTGAACCTAAGCGCCTGATAACCCGAGGGGGAGCCGGTTCCGGAGAAGCTGCAGCACGGATGAGCCGGATCCCACCCGGTCATCCTGAAGGATATTTAGAGGGTTTTGCAAATATTTATGGCGAGGCTGCCGTGGCAATTATTGCAGCGCGCTCAGGTGAAAAATGCCCCCCTGAGGTTATTTATCCAACTGTTCAGGATGGATTGCAGGGTGTGCAATTTATCGATGCCTGCGTCAGGTCATCAAAACGTAACGCGGCCTGGGTGTCATTTAATTAGGGAACGCAAATGTATTTGGGGCTGGACATAGGAACATCTGCCGTGAAGGCGGTTATTTGCGACGAAGATCAAGATATTGTTGCTCTGGCAGAAGTTCCGTTGGAGATCAGCAGGCCAGCACCGTTGTGGTCAGAGCAGGATCCGCTGGATTGGTGGAAAGCGGTGTTAGGAACTCTCGGTCTACTGCGACAACAGAATGCATTGGCTCTAGCGTCGGTAAAATCAATTGGCGTTGCCGGCCAAATGCATGGCGCCGTTCTATTGGATAAAGCAGGCAATGTCTTACGCCCCGCGATTTTGTGGAATGATGGTCGAAGTGCAATCGAATGTCGGGAAATGGAATCCCTTGAACCAAATCTAAGGGAGGTTTCGGGCAACATTGCAATGCCTGGTTTTACAGCTCCAAAACTTTTATGGGTTGCAAAAAATGAACCCGAAGTCTTCGAGCAAGTAGTCAAAGTTCTACTGCCCAAGGACTATATTCGTTACTGCTTGACCGGCGACTACATTGCCGAGATGTCAGATGCTGCTGGCACGCTCTGGCTCGACGTCGCACAACGAAAATGGTCTGAAGAATTGTTAGCTGCAACGGGTTTGTCTCTAGAACACATGCCAACGCTTATAGAAGGAACTGACATTTCGGGCACCGTAAAACCCGAAATAACGGACGCTTATGGGTTATCTAAAAATGTAGTCGTTGCAGGTGGTGCCGGCGACAATGCTGCCGGCGCCGTTGGAATTGGCGCAGTAAAGCCAGGACATGCTTTTTTGTCACTTGGGACGTCGGGCGTTTTGTTTTTAAGCAATGACCAGTTCATGCCCAACCCTGCAGATGCTGTTCACGCTTTTTGCCATTGCCTGCCAAATACCTGGCATCAGATGAGTGTCATATTAAGCGCAGCGAGTTGTCTGAGCTGGGTGACGAAACTGACGGGTTCAAAGAACGAGGCGGACCTTCTCAATGCGGTGGCGAATACCGATGTTCGTGATGATCTCCTTTTCTTGCCGTACTTATCGGGAGAAAGAACGCCTCATAACAATCCTAATGCGAAAGGCGTTTTCTTTGGACTTTCTCATGATAGTGACTCCGCCGCTTTGGCAAGATCAGTCCTTGAAGGTGTGGCCTTTGCTCTGGCGGACGGAAAGGATGCGCTATTGGCAGCAGATGCCAAAATCGACCATATTTCAGTAATTGGCGGCGGAGCACAAAGTGATCTTTGGGGCGAGATACTGGCGACGGCACTGGATCAAACTCTTGTTTACCACAAAGGCGGTGAAATGGGGCCGAGCTTTGGTGCGGCGCGAATTGCACGGCTCGCTGTTACTGGCGAAGACGTTTTAGATATTTGCGTACCTCCGGAAATTCGCAAAGTAATAGAGCCAGACTTGCAGCAGAAAGAAAAAATGCAAGCTAAGCATCAACGATATCGGCGTCTTTATCAGGCGCTGGAACATGAATTTAAACAATGATTTGAGCGGCGAGGGAGCGGCATGAGCGAGTTCTTTAACAACATAAAAAAAATTAAATATGAAGGCCAGAATACTGAAAATTCGCTGGCATATCGATTTTATGACGCAGATCGGATTGTAATGGGCAAGCGTATGGAAGATCATTTACGGTTTGCCGTGTGTTACTGGCATACTTTCTGTTGGGAAGGGAATGATCCGTTTGGGGGAAAAACCATGTTCCGACCCTGGTTCGAGCGAGGGGATCCCATGCAGATGGCGGAACTCAAAATGGATGTGGCGTTTGAATTTTTTGAAAAATTGGGCGCTCCTTATTTTTGCTTTCATGATCGCGATGTGGCACCGGAAGGTGATACATTAGCGGAGACCAACGATAACCTCCGTCGCCTGGTTGATAAAATGGAAGGCAAGATGGAGGCCACGGGCAGGAAACTACTTTGGGGCACCGCCAATTTATTTAGCCATCATCGCTTCATGTCCGGTGCAGCAACAAATCCCAATCCTGAAGTCGTTGCCTATGCCGCGGCACAAGTTCTTGAAGCACTTGAATCTACGCATCGATTGGGCGGAGAGAATTATGTCCTCTGGGGGGGACGGGAGGGTTATGATTGTTTGCTCAATACGGACTTAAAACAAGAAATAAACCAGCTGGGCCGCTTTTTGAACTTGGTGGTAGAACACAAACATAAAATTGGTTTCAAGGGGATGGTTCTGATTGAGCCCAAACCACAGGAACCAACAAAGCATCAGTACGATTACGATAGCCAATCCGTTAATGCGTTTTTACAAAAATATGGTCTGGAAAATGAGGTTAAAGTGAACATCGAAGCAAACCACGCGACCTTGTCAGGCCATAGTTTCGAGCATGAAATTGCCTATGCCGCCGCCAATGGTATTCTCGGGAGCATTGATATGAACCGGGGGGATCCGCAAAACGGCTGGGATACAGATCAGTTTCCGAACAATGTGCCAGAGATAACCCTGGCGATGTATTACATTCTTCAGGCTGGTGGGTTGACGTCAGGCGGATTGAATTTTGATGCGAAACTCCGCCGTCAGTCAATTGATCCGGCTGATATGTTCCATGGCCATATCGGAGGCATGGATGTGTGCGCCCGAGGGTTGCTCAATGCGGCGAAGATGATTGAAGAAAATAAACTGAAACAAGCAGTCACGGATAGATACGCTGACTGGGAAAGTGAATTAGGACAGGGATACCTGAACGGAACCCTGTCCTTGAAGGATTTGTCTGAACGTGCCATCCGCGATAATCTCGATCCGAAACCTAGATCTGGTCGGCAAGAAGAACTTGAAAATCTCGTTAACCGCTATTGCTAGCCAACTTTTCTTCGTAACTGTCTAAGCCTTTAGATTTCGGTCGAAAAGAGCTAACATACGCTCCCAATGCCTTTCTGCCGCTTGTTTGTGGTAGATTGGTCTTTCAGGGAACGCAAATCCGTGGCCAGTGCCGGGATAGACTTCAACCCGACAGTTGATACCAGCTTTTGCCATTTCTTCGGGAATGCTTTTGAGAAGCGGGCCGGGCACGTACACATCTTCTTCGGCAAAGGCGAGATAAAGCTCCCCTTTAATTTTATGTGCGCTGAGATGCGGCGAGTCGGATTCTTCGGTTTGAATTCCAACGCCATAATAAGACGCGAGGGCAGCGAATTCGTCCGGGTAGGTGGCGCCGATACCGACGATATATTTTCCGCTCATACAGTATCCAACGGCGCCGACGGGACCCTCTTTTGCTTGCAGATCATTTGTAATGAAATCAAGCATTGGCCGCGTATCGGCGACAATTTTTTCTGTAGTGGCGGCGTTCATCATGTCGAACATCTTTTGAAGTTCGTTTTCGTCTTCCCGTATCCGTGTGCGCTCAAATCCATAATTATCCTCGCGGCCCCAACGATAATACAAATTCGGTAAAATCACATAATACCCTGCGGTACCAATGCGTCGAGCCATATCTCGTAGTTCTTCGCGTATACCTGGCGCATCCATATACATAATGACAGCGGGAAAAGGTCCACCTTCTTCCGGGTGGCAGATAAAAGTATCCATGTCCCCGTCAACAGTGGCAATATTTGTTTCGAATTCTTTCATGCGTTCTGCTTTCTGATCGTGAGGTAAAAATGACGTGTAATGATACAGTACGCGGATAACTGACGTCGTCAAATCATGATCTTGATCCTACTTCCCATTCATCAAATTTGTCATGCTTCTTGAAAATAAAGTCAGAGAAAGTGTAGGCTGTTGAAAATTATGTCGAGGGCGCGACAACTCTGGGAAAACAGCATGAATCTAGAAGCGGAAAACAGAAACTATCAAACAGCCAAATCATCTTACAGTCTGAATATTCCAGATGATTTTAATTTTGCCTTTGATGTTATTGATAAGAAAGCTGAGGATAGAACAAAAGTAGCGGTTATCGCGGTCTCGCGAGATCATTCAAAAATAGAAGAGGTAACTTATGACACCTTTTCGAAAGATTCCAACCGCCTTGCAAACGCGTTTATGGCCCTTGGTATTGACAAGGGTGATTTCGGCTGTGTTGTCATTGGCCGTATCCCTGCGTGGTATACAGTGTTGTTTGCCTGTATGAAAATAGGCGCGATTTCCATGCCAGGCACCAACTTGTTGACGGCCAAGGATTTGGCATACCGTATTCAGCGATCCAATGCACGGTTCATTGTTGTCACACCGGAACATTGCCCTAAATTCGAAGAAGTCCGTGATCAATGCCCCAGCATCGAGCATTGTATCGTCATTGGTGGTTCATATCCGGGCTGGTTGTCCATGGAAGATTTGTTGAATGAAAATTCGGCGGAAATAGATCGTACGTCGCTTCCAGCGACACAAGCTGCAGATATGATGATGGCTTATTTCACATCGGGGACAACCTCCATGCCTAAGATGGTACCCCGGGATTTTGCCTACGGCCTTGCGCATGCGTCGACGGCACTTTTCTGGATGGATCTTCGCGATGGCGATGTGCATTGGACTTTAACGGATACGGGCTGGGCGAAAGCGGCCTGGGGATTAATCTTCCCTCCCTTATTGGCGGGTTCGAAAATTGTTTTGTATGACGGCGAAGGGGCTTTTGATCCTATCTTTCACCTAAAGATGATTGAAGACCTCGGCGTATCGACCTTCTGCGCACCGCCCACTGTTTACCGGCTGTTTGCCCAGCAAGACCTTACTCCTTATGATTTTTCCGGCCTTCGTCGTTCACTGGGTGCCGGAGAGCCGCTTAATCCGGAAGTGATCCGGTTCTGGGAAACACATACAGGAAATGTCATTGCTGATGGATACGGGCAAACTGAGACAATTAATATTGTCGGCAACTTTCCAGGCATGGAAATTCGTTACGGATCTATGGGAAAGCCGGTTCCGGGATTCGATGTAGATATCGTTGATGACGAAGGGAACCGGTTGCCGGACAATGAAGTTGGCCATATCGCCGTAAACACTTCTGGTGATTGGCCACCGGGTTTGTTCGACGGATATTATACGGGTGAGGCTCCGGACAAAGGCTCCTTTAGTCATGGATGGTATTATACCGGAGACACGGCGAAACGGGATGCCGACGGGTATTTATGGTTCGAAGGAAGAGCTGATGATCTAATTAGTTCGGGCGGCTATCGGATCAGCCCCTTCGAAGTTGAAAGTGCTCTTTTAGAACACCCTGAGGTGGTTGAAAGCGCTGTAATCGGAGTACCTGACAGCACACGCGGCGAGCTTGTTAAGGCCTATATTATTCTAAAGGATCCGGGCCAGGCGAGCGATACTTTGAAAGCGGAAATTCAGGACTTCTGCAAGAATTTGACGGCGCCGTATAAATACCCTCGAAAGATGGAATTTGTAACAACCTTACCGAAAACCATTTCAGGTAAAATCCGCCGGGTTGAATTGCGGGAAGAAAACTAAGCCAAAGACAGGTTTGTATTTAGCTGTTGGGCAAGGAGAAGGCGGCTTCCATTTCGCGGCGAAATTTGACGGTTGTATCGTTTTTGTCAATTTCAACATCGTCCCAGGAAAGTCGGCTGCCTTTCGCAATGTCGTTTTTCAATCGAATGCCTGAAGCCAAACCAAGCGGCAACCCGCCGGCGGCCATGGAATCAGCGGCTGGCATTTGCTTGCCCCAAACCATAAAGCCGCCTTCGCCATCCAGAATTTCTCCGGCTTTTAAATCACGTTTTGCAGTGGACACAACATCAGAGTTAAAGCATGTCGGCGCGCCAGTAGGCTCATTGCGGCAGGCCGCCGAAGCGACAGAAATACCTAGTTCCATTCCGATCATATGTGTCGGCCGATAAAGAGCGGCATAGTGGTGGCTTTTGTCTGGAAGCATATGATATTGCTTAAAACATTCGCGGGCATAATCTGTTTCACCTTCGATAACGACGAAGGTCCCCATCACGAGATGAGCAGGAACATCTGTTCCATCGCGAAAGAGGGAAGATGCAACTTCAGTTGTGCCAGTTCGACTTAATATCCCGCCTTTTTCCTGAGGCTTAAAGGTATCTGCAAGTTCAAATCGACTGGCGGGCGGGAAACTCAAACCGCCCGACTGGGGAACCAACCCCGTGGCATTGCAAACTGCAGTCATCTCGATACCAGATTTTGTGCCATCCAAGAAAGAATTGAACATTTTGGGATTAATATCGCTATCTTCATCAACCTCTAAGTATATTTTCAGTGTGTCCCAAACAGTGTCAGGTGTCAGCCCATGGTATTGCGGCAGGTAGCGGGTTCCTTTTCCTGCGCACGTAACCGTAAAACCGCACGCTCGAGCCCAATCCACATGCTCACAAATCAGGGCTGGTTGGTCACCCCAAGCCAAGGAATAAACTACACCTGTTTGTTTGGCTTTTCTAGCCAGTAATGGGCCTGCAAGCGCATCAGCTTCAACATTCACCATGACAATGTGTTTGCCGTTCGCAATGGCTTTCAGGCAGTGTGCGACGCCGGCATGTGGATTTCCAGTTGCATCTATCACGACCTCAACTGCCGGATGGGCGATCAAGGCATCGACGTCTTCTGTGATAAAGGTTGTTCGGCTTTTCGCGGCATCATCAAGGTTTTGGGCGGCTATTTGTTCAGCAGGCCAGCCGGCGAGCAAGCAAGCAGCCTGACCGCGAACAACCTCTAATTCGGCAATGCCTACAATATGCATCCCTGTCGTCAACCGCGCTTGTGTTAAAAACATCGTCGCAAATTTTCCAGCACCGATTAAAGCTACGCCAACCGGCCGATCCTTTTCGGCTCTTTGTTTCAGTAAATGATGTAGGTTCATTACGTGCTCCTTGTCGGCAGCTTTTATGATTGACGGCAAAACCTAACAAATTTGGAAGCACAACGCTATCTTAACTCATCATATTTTGGTCCGCCGGATTTACGAACAAAAGAAAATTTTCTTGCAATCGAATGGTAAGAGAGGCCACTATTTTTCGGTGATTTCAATACGGGAACGTAAGACGAGGGGGAAAAAAATGATGAGGATTTCACTTTATCTTGCAGTACTAGGCATCAGCCTTATCTCTACAGTGATGACGAGTGCGATGGCAGCCAATGTCAAAGTCACGGCACTGGGAGGGCAAGAAGGTGAGTTTTGCCGATTAGATCGTGCCTTGTTGTTTGAAGATCCTGATGGAACGCGCTTACTGTATGATCCCGGCATGACGGTGGCTGGGCCTGAGGATCCAAGGTTGGGGATAATTGATGTTGTGTTGGTCAGCCATATGCATGGCGATCAAGTTGGCTCTCGCCACAATGCCTTACCAAACGCCGGTAGTTGTGCGATGCCGGATCTATCTGTTGCCGCAGTCCCTAATACGAATGTGGTTAACATCCTCCTTGCCAAGAATGCCAAGATTGTGACGGGGAGTGAAATGCCGGCCTTTTTTGCAGGTAAGTTGAAAGCGCTAGACGGTGACCCTAAGAATTCGCTTTTAGTCCGGTTTGGTGCCAGCAAAAAGATTGGAGGGGTGGAGATTGCAACTGTTCCAGCTGTCCATAGCAATGGCGTCTCCCCAAGTTTTATTGGTGGAGAGTTAGGTGAAGCGATGGCCGCCGCAGGCATTGGTGGTCATGTTGTGCGTTTCTCCAACGGCCTTGTGGTCTATTTATCGGGTGATACAGGCATTACAGCAGAGCAAGAGCTGGTCGTTCGAAAATTCTATAAAGCCGCGCTTGCAGTAATAAATATCGGCGATACCTTCACCACCGGCCCAACGGAAGCGGCCTACGTCATTAATGAATTAGTAAAGCCGATCTATGTCATTGCTTCGCATGCCAATGAAGAAGCCATTCGTAATGGAAAAGTACGTCCGGGCACGAGAACAGAGGCTTTTCAAAAGACGGTAAAAGTACCAGTTCACATTCCTCTAAGCGGGAGTGTCATGGAATTTGATGGCATCGGAACATGCGTTGCCGGATGTTAGTCTCCATTTTAATAAAATTGGGCACGGTGTTAGATCGCTGTGCCCAAACCATTTTTAATAGGCTGGTGGGCTGATAATCCAAATTACTTCGGCGTCTATCTCACCGTTATTCTCACAGCGATGTTGGCCAGCGATGGGAAGCGAAAAGCTATCTCCTGTACTTAAATGAAATTGCACGCCATCTATCCAGATGTCTAGAGATCCGCTCAGTAAAACACCGGCTTCTTCTCCTGGTCGCGTGCGGACTTCCTCTCCTGTAGATGCGCCAGGTGCAAATATAGTTCGCAACATTTCGAATTGACCGGTCAACGTTGGCGAGAGCAATTCTTCCGTTACACCGTTTGGGTCGAGCTCAATCACGCGACGATTATCTACTCGGACAATAATATCGCGCTCTTCAGTCGGTGCAATTCCTTGCCCCTGAAAAAACCAGTTAATTTGAACTCCAAGAGCGTTGGCAATTTTCTGCAAGCTGGTAATTGATACGCCTGACAGGTTTCGCTCAATCTGGCTAATATATCCATTAGACTTGCTTATCCGTATTGCAAGTTCGGAAATAGTTAAGCCCTGTGCCTTGCGTAATTGACGAACCTGCGCACCAACAGAGGAGGGAATGTCAGCGTTGGATTGCTCCCCAAATGGTTCATGCTGGCCGGTAAATCCGATTTTTTTTGTAATTGATTTCTTCATGTTGGTGTTCGGTTAAGTTGCCTTAGTCAAAATTGCGATTGCAGAGTCACCAATTTGCAGCGCTGTCTTGTACGACAGTCCTACATTATCGGCATTTTAGCCCACATTCAAATAAATTGAAATTATATTAGTATAACTAAAAAAAACTATAAAATTTTCATTTTAGGAGTACTATTTGCTATCAAGGCCGGACTAAGGGCCTCATTTCATTTATTTGGCTCGAGGTTTACAACATGACAAAGACAATCCCCCAGCACTCACAAATCGTAATTATTGGCGGGGGCGTTATTGGGTGTTCCGTCGCCTATCATCTGGCCAAGCGCGGCTGTACAGATGTTGTTCTGCTGGAACGGAGTCAACTGACTTGCGGTACCACATGGCATGCGGCTGGATTGATTGGTCAAATGCGGGCGACCAACAACATGACCCAGTTGGCAAAATATACTGCGGAGCTTTATGCGGGCCTAGAAGAGGAAACCGGGCAGGCGACTGGATTTCAGCAAACAGGTTCCATGTTTGTTACGGCGAATACGGATCGGCTTGAGGAAATTAAGCGCACCGCGTCTATGGCGACTGTCTTCGGTATTGAATCCCATATGATTTCACCATCGGAAATAAAGGATTTGTGGCCGTTACTTGCGACGGACGATTTGATTGGTGGTTTGTTTTTACCGACAGATGGTAAAGCAAACCCTGTCGATATCACATTGGCCTTGGCTAAAGGCGCGCGTTCCCGTGGCGCGAAAATATTCGAAGGCGTCAGTGTCACGAATATTCTGAAAGAAGGTGGCAAGGTAACCGGGGTTGAAACTGACCAAGGGCCGATCAACGCTGAAATTGTTATTAATTGCGGCGGCATGTGGGGGCACGAGCTGGGTCGTATGGCAGACGTAAATGTACCACTACACGCCGCAGAGCATTTTTATATTGTTACGGACCCTATGGAGGGCTTGGCGCCTAATGCGCCTGTCGTTCGGGATCCTGATGCTTATGCTTATTACAAGGAAGATGCCGGAAAGCTGTTGTTAGGATGTTTTGAACCTGTTGCCAAACCTTGGGGGATGGATGGAATTCCAGACAGGTTTTCTTTTGATCAATTGCCGGATGACTGGGATCATTTCGAGCCCATTCTCGAATTGGCCTTGCAACGGCTTCCGGCGTTGGAGACTGCAGGTATACAATTGTTTTTTAATGGGCCAGAGAGCTTCACGCCTGATGATCGGTATTTATTGGGAGAGGCACCGGAGCTTAAGAATTTCTTTGTCGCCGCCGGATTCAATTCCGTAGGTATCCAATCGGCTGGTGGGGCGGGGCGAGTCCTGGCTGATTGGGTGTTGGATGGCTATCCCCCTATGGATCTATGGGATGTGGATATTCGCCGAATGATGCCTTTTCAAACCAATCGTAAATATCTTCGTGATCGTACAGTCGAATCTCTTGGGCTTTTATATGCAATGCATTGGCCATTTCGGCAGGTTGAATCTGCACGTGGCGTCAGGAAATCACCCCTTTATAACAGCTTGAAATCTGCTGGCGCCTGTTTTGGCGAGTTGGCAGGGTGGGAGCGCCCTAACTGGTATGCACCTGAAGGTGTCGAAGCTAAATATGAATATAGCTATGGTCGCCAAAACTGGTTTGAACATAGTGCGGCCGAACATAAAGCGGTGCGCGAAGCAGTCGGTTTGTTCGATCAGACATCGTTTGCGAAATACGAACTAAAAGGGCGGGAGGCAACACAGGTTCTCAATAAGATTTGTGCGAACGATATCGACGTGGACATTGACCGGATCGTCTATACGCAATGGCTCAATGATCGGGGCGGAATTGAGTCAGATCTGACGATCACCCGTCTTGCAGAAGATCACTACCTAATTGTGACGTCTGGTACCTCACAAATTCGAGATTTCAGTTGGCTGGAGAGAAATATTCCAGACGGGGCACATGCAATTGCAACAGATATGACATCTGCATACGCGGTGCTTGGCATCATGGGACCAAATTCTCGAGCCTTGCTCTCCAGTCTGACTCCGGACGATATGTCTGATGAGGGATTTCCCTTTGCGACTAGTGCGATGATTGACTTGGGCTACGCTAGAGTACGTGCCGCTCGAATTACCTATGTAGGTGAACTTGGCTGGGAACTTTATATCCCCATGGAATTTGTTCAGGATGTATACGATAGCATCATTGCTGAAGGTAAAAATCACGGACTTGTGCATGCTGGTTACCACGCCCTCAATTCGCTGCGGATGGAAAAGGCATATCGCCATTGGGGACATGATATTACTGATGAAGATACACCGCTTGAATCCGGCCTCGGGTTTGCTGTTAAAATGGACAAACAAGGTGGTTTTATCGGCCGAGAAGCTTTGGTCGTACAAAAGGAGAATGGGTTAAAACGACGCCTGGTACTTCTGAAACTCGATGATCCTGAACCACTTCTTTACCACAATGAGCCCGTGTACAGGGACGGAACACTGGTGGGTTATATAACCTCGGCAATGTATGGTCACACAATCGGGGCTTCTCTGGGCTTTGCCTATGTTGATTGCCCGGACGGGGATACGACGCCTGCATACATTTTGGCAGGTGATTATGAAATAGAAGTTGCCGGTGAAAGGTTTTCTGCCAGTCCATCTTTGAAGCCTTTGTATGATCCTAAAATGTTAAAAGTAAAAACCTAATATCGTACGACAGTCACATTAATCGGTTTTGAAATCTGTGTAGATTGGCGCAGGTACCATAAAAATTAGGCGCCTCTTTTTACGGATTTTGAATATGACTGTATTTGACACTGTACCGATGGCAGCACTTGCTGATTGGCGACGCCAGATCAATGATCTGTATACCGAAATACGATTAATGAATAACCCGGTTGCAGCGTGGATGCATTGGCAGAAAACACGATCCTTGTTATTCAAGCATCACGATATGTCCCCGATACTTGCGGAAAAAAGAAGCGAATTCAATAAGATAGAATTGTTTTCCTATGATCCCGCATTGCGTTTTTTCGTGACTCTTCACCCTTAACTGTTTGACGTCAACGCCTATGGAACAACTTAGCGGCATTGCATAAGAGAGGGTTTTTGGTTCATCGTAATGACCGTTAAGGGAATGAAGACGAAACAGAAATCTCAGACAAGACAGACGGGTGCAGCCAAGGTAATCAAAGACTTTGGCCGAGCTACACGCAAGCAATACTCCGCAGAAAAGAAAATCCGCATTGTGCTAGAAAGATTGCGTGGCGATGAGACCATCGCCGCGAGGCACGTGAGCTGAAAAGAAGTCGTTGCCGAGCAGGTACTAGAGCTCCGGCTTCTCAAAA